>JBFFLX010000082.1:0-15398 GCA_041554435.1 Bacteroidales bacterium | reverse complement strand
GGAGACATCTGTTGTTTCTATTGCATTGTTTGTGTTGTTTTCTGTGGAGACATCTGTTTCTATTGCATTGTTTGTGTTGTTTTCTGTGGAGACGCGATTAATCGCGTCTTTACTAATAGTCAGTATACCATGTATATGATTTGGCATTATTATATATTGATCCAATTCAATGAAGCTAAACTGTTTTGGTATCTCTAACCATATTTTGTCTGCAATAATTCCCATTTCTGATAATTTGACCCTTTGGTTTTCGATGTTTCCGAAATAGCAATTCCGGTTGCCTGTGCATATTGTAATGAAATACATTCCATTGCTTCCATAATCCCAGTTCCGCAATCTGATAGTTTCAATTCTGTATTTATTTACAAACCTTACAGTTTTGTAGTTAGGGTTCTTTGTATTTAATTTTTTTGATGATTTTTTCATTATAGGCTACAAAAATTTTTGGTTCTCAATTCATCAAACTGACTTAAATAATAATCATATTAATTTAATAAACAGCGACAGTACAAACAATTATGTTTAATCACTTATAAACATTAAGTAAAAGCAATCACATAAAAATCCGGCCAATTATTAGGTCAGGTAATTAGGTGAGGTTTGACTGTAAATTTAAAGAAAATATTTCAAATTGCATGTTGTTAAGGGTTTTTATTTTATGTTGAACACAATTAATAATATTACATTTTTACCCACTCAAATTATGGATATGTAAATAGTATTAATGCAGATACAAATTTAGAACCATTCTTAATATTAGCTTAATTATCATGCCCTAAGAATAATAGGCTCTTAATACCAACAATTTCAATATGTAAATTGTACAATCGACACTAAGTAAGCTCTGTAATTTATAAAGATTTTGTAATTTTACGTAGCAAAAAAACCATAAAAAATTAGTCAATTTTAATGGTTATTGAATCACTTTATTGGAATTAAACTTTGTGCCGGACATATAAGTTCGGCATTTATTATATCAGTTAAATATTTAACTAAACATTAAAACCAAATATTATTTATGAAAAAGAAAAATGTAAAATTTTCAGTTTTATGTGTGCTAATAGGATTCTTTTTATTGGGATCCTCTAACCTTATTGCCCAGAAATTCAATAATCTTGATCCGGTAAAGTATATTCAACTTCCCTCAGAAGGAGCGGAGTATAGTACTGCTTTTGTTTATATACTTAAAGAGAAAGATGATATAAATGCCGCAATATCAGGGGGTTTAGGTAAGTTAAGCAAAAAAGTTGATAGTAAAGTTGTAAAGAAAGGCATGGATATTTTTGCAAAAGAAGTACTGGAAAACAAGCAAGAGCAATATGATGTATGGAACCTTATTCCCGGTGATTTTACAGGAGAGTCGGGCAATGGCAAACTCAGAGTTATTGTTGCATATCTTCCTGACCATATGGCCAAACCCATGGGTGAGCCCATGAAGAATAATGATGGCGAACATGTTTTCAGTTACCGCGTAAAAACTAAAGTAATGGTATATAACAGTCAGGGGAAATTGATTTATGAGCGTGACTTTGGTGCAGTAAGTGGCCGTGGCACTTCTAAATCGTGGCCAAAAAATGCAGGAGGATCATCTGCTTTTGGCGTTTCTGTTTCTAAAGATGGAGAAAAAAAACATCCTTACGAACAAGCATGTATAGATGGCGCTATTGAGCATGTTCAAAGAGTGGTGTACGGAATGTATGGAGTTAAAGAATTTGAGGTTCCAATGCCAATAATGTGGGCTAAAAGCAATAAAGATTCGAAAGATTTAGCCGGTGACTATGAGGATATATTGAAGGATAAAAAAGGACTAGTGCTTAGCACAGAAGAAATGGGTAAAATGAAATCGCTGGCTACAAAATGGGAGAGCATGCTTAGCCAGGTGGATAATGATGATAAATGGGCCATTCATTATGACTTAGCAGCAGGATACAGTTGGCTTATTAATCCTGAAAAGTCGAAGGAGCATATCGCCAAAGTAAAAGAACTCAATCAGGATATCTTCCACAAGATAACCAATGGTTCTGGTAATTGGGGTACAAAAGATTTGAAAACTCTGGAAGCTTATAATAGTTTGTATCCTTTTGCAGAATATTATGCAGCGGGGATACTTGCCAATCCGGGTTATGGCGCTCCTAAACTTCCTTATTTTGTTCCGGGTGTTTCTATTGCCAGAAGTATACTTATATCAAAACAATTGGGACTTCCTGCCCCAATGCCGGTTTATCCAGCAGAAGAAGAGGCTGACGCGAAAAAAGCAAGTGCTGATATTAAAGCAAAAGGCAACGAATTAGCCAGCGTATCGTACAATTATAGCAAAAATATACTGGAAGCGGTTCAGGTAAAGGGAGAAAACAAATTTGCCAAGCTAAAACAGGATTATACTATACCTGATAATGGTGATAACCATCCAAGTCATATGCACAGTTTCCTTGAAAAATTTGGCGAAAGTTCACTAAATGCTGATGTATACCGCAAAGGAGCGAATCAATTTAGTTATTATAATCCCGGAAAATTTAATTGTGATGCTGCATTTCCAATTTTTGAAAAAGAAGGTTTAAACCAGGAGTATGGTTTCCA
Organism: Bacteroidales bacterium; assembly: GCA_041554435.1. Lineage (GTDB taxonomy): Bacteria > Bacteroidota > Bacteroidia > Bacteroidales > F082 > BM524. The sequence goes on along the minus strand of JBFFLX010000082.1, from coordinate 12,821 downwards.
AAATGGTGAGATAAAAGTTATTACAGAAAATGGCTTTTACAAAGAAGTTGTTATTAGCAGCAAATCAGATTGGGGCTTTAAGAACACAATTAACAAAGAGGAGTTTCGTGTTGATATCGAATCGGGAGATTATAAAGAATCGTATGAGGTTACTCAGTTTGATAAAAATGGTTATCCTTCTAAAATTGAAGTTGCATATGTTATAAACAATGCACGAATTAATGTTCATGCCAATATCAAGAAGAAATTTGGTGAAGAAACTTCCAAGGAAAGTTCACGTCAGCGTGCCGCTGATAGGGAGGCTTCACCAAAGGCAGTTGATTTGGTTATTAGCATCGCAAAAGCCAATGGCGCAAATGCAAAACCAGCTTCTGAAGAAGATCATTTTGATTTTAAACTGATTAAAACTTATGATGTAAAAGTTGAAACCAATTCAAATGGAATGTGGACAAAAATTATGGTAGGCGATTATGAACTTATCAGAGAAATAAAATAAAGTATAATTTATATAATATGAAAACCGGTCAGGAAATGATTTCAGGGCCGGTTTTTTTATTGAGAAATGCATTAATTTAAATAAAACTATAATCGTGATATTTGGAGAATTACGAATGATGTTTGTCCAATATTATTTAAGGCAGGCAGGTTTTATAGTAATTGTAAAATTTCCCTCTAAACGAGGCATTTAAATTTTCTTAGTACTCTAAACTATATTACAAGTTTGTTTATTTATATGCAGGATTATTTTCATTCCGGTTTAATTAAAGGCAAAGTAAATTTGAAAATGCTACCTTTTTCTTCTTCGCTTTCAACCCAAATTTTTCCTCCCTGCTTTTCAACGAACTCTTTGCAAAGTATTAAGCCCAAACCTGAACCTTTTTCATTGGCCGTTCCAAGCATTGACCCATTTGTTTTAATACTGAATAAATTGTTTTTAGTGTTTTCATCCATTCCAACACCATTATCAGAAACTGCAATTTCAATTTGATTTTGCCTTTTTATTGCAATCACGCTTATTTTTCCACCTGGTGTTGTAAATTTTATTGCATTGGTAATGAGATTTCGCAAAACTGCTTTTAACATATCTTCATCACTAATTACTTCAATATCAGGTTGGCAATTTTGAACTAATGATATATCTTTGGCTATTGCAACCGTATTTGATAATTCAATTATTTCACTGATAAGTGATGATAAGATTATTTTTTTAGGACAGAAATTAATATTTCCGGTTTGCGATTTTGCCCAATTTAATAAATTATCAAGAAGCAAAAGTGTGTTTTTTGCCGATGTATTAAGAATGCCTAAATATTTGTTTTGTTGTTCAATTTTATAATCATTTAAATTATTGATAAGTAGATCGGAAAACCCTAAAATATTGTTAAACGGACTTCTTAAATCGTGAGCAATAATTGAAAATAGTTTGTCTTTAGTTGCATTTAACTCTTCGAGTTTAAGTTTATCCTCTTCTATAATTGTATTTTTTAAGAGTATAGTTTTTTGATGTATTTCCTTTAAAAGCATAATAAATCCTATACTTGATGCGCTAATTACAAACACAGAAATAATTAGGTACCAATTATCAATTGTAGAACCTTCCAAAAAATTGTATGACTGACCTATGTTATAAATAACAGATGCGCGAAATAACTGGAATATGGAATATACGAAAAGTACAATACTTAATATTATAGAAAATTTATATTTCTCCTTATTTTTAAAAAGGTAAAAAGCACCGATTCCATAGAAAAACGAACTGGCAATTATCTGAATAATAATACGAATCGATTTGTTTTCTGCATATGAAATAAAAGATGAATAGAATATAATGATGAAAACAAAGAAAATCCATAATATATTTTTTCGAACTTTACTATCAAACGAAACCAGGCCAAAGGATGTTAATGCAAAACTGGATATTAAAAATAAATTACTTATTTGCACAGAGTAAAAAAATGGCAGAGTATTACTGTTACCTACCAGAATAAGGGCGATCGTTTGAAATAAAATACCAACAATGAACACCAATAAATACCATTTTTTGTGATGATAAAAATATTGATAGGTGAAAAGTGTGAGGATATATAAATTATTGATTGCTAAAAAAAGCAATATTGAAGGATAATCAATAGCCATATTAATTTGGTATTATTAATTCATATTTCATATAAAATACTATTGCACCTAAAAAACATATTAGAAAAGTTTAATAAGTATCAGGTAATGAGTAATATAACTATTTGAAAATATTTGTAGAAATTATTATAGAAATCTATTCACTAAAAAACTTATGCATTATGCTCAGGTATTTATGTGAATTTTTATTGCTGCAAATGTAGGGTAATATTTTTTATTAATGGGATACTAATTTAAGTCCGATGATTGATGCAATTAATGTTGTAATAAAAAATAGTCGCCAAAAAGTAGCTGGTTCTTTAAAAACAATAATTCCAATCAAAACTATACCTACAGCGCCAATTCCCGTCCAAACTGCATATGCAGTTCCAATAGGTAGTTGTTGAGTAACTTTTATAAGCAGTAACATACTTATCCCTAAAGAAATCAAGAATCCTATGTACCAATAAGTTGTTTCAATTCCTGTTGATTCTTTTGCTTTTCCAAGGCATGCTGCAAAAGCAACTTCAAATAGTCCGGCAATTATTAATAATATCCAATTCATGTGTTAAATATTTTTATGTTGGCTGTTAATTTTCAATTTTGTTTTGTTACATATTTGCAATTATTTTAAACTTAATTACTCATTACCATACGGTGCTTGTAAAGATAATGATGTAAGTTGACCATAAGAGTCTTAATTTTTAGTTATGGTAAATTATTTGTTTTCAAGCAAATACATTAGTCCGATTGGAAAAGTTTTTCTGGAATTTGACCAATCATGCCAACCATTAAATTCAATATAATCAAACTTGTAATTTTTTTGGTTTAAAATTCTAAGCAATTTTCTGTTAGAACCCAATACCATATTTTCCTGCAATCCCCAATCGAGGAAAAAATCAATTGGTTTTTTCTCCTCTTGAATAAATTGATTTATCATCCAGTCATTTCTTACTTCGTTTCCATAACTGTCGGATAGTTCAATATCGCGCCAGAAACTTCCTGATTGAGACAAAACCTTTCCAAAAACATCAGGATTATAAAAAGCAATAAAGCTTGCTGCCAGTCCGCCATAACTCATTCCTCCTATGATATTGTATTTTGGCTTTAAACTAGTATTGTAATTTTCACGAATTAAAGGCACAAAAACTGACATAAATTCATTTTTAAATTCGAAATTTACAGGAAGTAAAATTCCTCTTGTGCGGCGATAAGTTCCAAACAAAACAGCTATCATTGGTTCGATTTTACCTTCTGTAATCAGGTTGTCTAATATGTTGGGCAGTTCAACACGATTCAAATAAATAAAGGCATCAAAAAGGTAAATAACAGGGTAGGGTTTTTGTCTGTTTTTGTCATAGTCAGGAGGGAGGTAGATATAAATATTTCGTTTTTTTGCTACAACATTGTCCGTATACTCAATAGTGTCGATTTTGCTATTCAGGTCGTAATATCTTTTAGTATTCCAATCATCGTTAAATGCTTTTAAATCTAACACAGAATAACTATAATTTCTTTCTTTTCCGCTTGGAATTAAATTATTATTGAAATGATCAACACTTTTATAAATCTCGCCCGACAATGTGTCTTTTACCATAAAACGATAAGAAAAACATAAATCATTTGGAATCATATAACTTCTGTAATATAAGTCTGTATTTTTCAATCTGTGCATTTTCATGTCTCCAAATCGATATTCCGAATAAATTCCAAAGACTTCAAAACTAATATCTTTATTTTCTGTACTGTCGCGATAAATAAGAGTCAACCATGCATAGTCAGAATATAAAGTGTCATTTTCTACAACAGGCAATCCATCGATTTTCGCATTTCCCCAAAACTGGTCAATTCGATTTTGCAAGTTATTTTCATCAATATTAATAAGTTCTGAAACAAGTGGACTAATGGATTTATATGGAGGTCTGATTTCTGAAAAATTGATATCTCTTTGTCCAAAAGACAAAATTGAAATAACGATTAGAAATGGAGTTATAAAAATTCTCCTCATGCTAAGTGGTTTTTATTTTTCATTTATTGGAATCCAAATTTCTTACTCAGAATTTGGGTCATTATTCTTATATTTTTCACCAAAAACTTCAAAATGTGGTCTATCGTCTAACTCATACTCTGAGTTTGGCAAGCAGTTTCCTGAAATGTAATGAAATATTGAATTGTCAGTATTCAATCCTTTATATTCAAGCAATTCATAAAGTTCAGACTATAAATCAAATTTTCCATCTCTGCAGGCACATTGCTGTAGTTTGTAAGCTCTACGGTTGCCTATCTTTCAAATTCATTTTCCAAGTTTTAGTATTCTTATCGCTCCTTGAATTACCAAAGCAAAAACGATTGTTCCGATTATCAAGTCAGGTTTATTAGAGTTCAACCAATTGACCAAAACCCCTGCTGTTATTACTCCCAAATTTATTATAATGTCATTTGAAGTGAAAATCATACTTGCTTTCATATGAGCTTCATCTTTACCCTTTGTCTTTTGAAGTAAATACAAACAAATTCCATTTGCGATAAGTGCGAAAATCGAAACGATTATCATTGTCGAGAAGTCAGGTAATTTTTCTGCACCGAAAAACCTTCTCAATACTTCTACAAATCCAATAATCGCAAGTGTAATTTGGAAATATCCGGCAAGTTTGGCTATCCGCTTTTTTCTTATTAAAGTTCCACCAACCGCAAACAGACTGATTCCATAAACAAAACTGTCCGCTAGCATATCCAAACTGTCCGCCACCAATCCCATTGATTTAGAGATTAGTCCAGTTGTCATTTCAATTAGGAAAAAGGCAAAATTTATTCCGAGTACTGTCCAGAGTAGTTTTGTCTGGTTTGCATTCTCTTTAAATTCCGTTTGGTCGGTTAGTTCAGTAGAGATTTTCTTTCCGCCTAAATTCAGTTCAAGAACGGACTTTTCAATTTGGTCAATTTGTCCCTTATGAAAAACGGTCAGTTTGCGGTTTGGAATATCAAAGTCCAAATTCGCAATACTTGAAATCTCGTCCAGTTTCATTCGGATTAGATTTTCTTCCGAAGGACAGTCCATTTTGGTAATCTCAAATATCGTTTTGTTCATTCCCATTTTCTTTTTTTTCATTGGCTACAACTTATCAATATACGCCATTGCATCACAAAATAAATTCCTATCCATTTTGGTTTAATATGCAGATAAACAGTTACATAAAAGTTTTAATCGTTTGAAAAACTAATAATTTAATAATTTATTCACGAAAAAAGCCGGCCGATATTGGTCGGTTATTTTGGTGAGGTTTCATCACTGTAAATGTAGGTAATGTTTTTTTATTGTTGGGAGTGATGGGGGTTGAATTTTTTAGCTATCCACTTTAATATCATATTTAGTAAGCAATCCAGGAAGTGAAGCCAATGAAAATTCAGCCTTTTTTATTTTATTGTTTTCAGGGTCGAGTACAATATTAATGGAGTTTCGTAAATCGGCTTTTTCAAGCTTTGTATAGGCAAAAACGGCTCTGGAAAAATCGCAATTATCGAAGGTTGAGGATGTTAAATTACATTCGCTGAAATCTACTTCATGTAATTGGCAATTTCTGAAAATGGTTTTTTTGATTTTGGTTTTATAAAAAGAAGAATGGTTTAAAATGCAGTTTTCAAAACTAAATGAAATGCCAAACTCATTACAATTTTCAAAGTCGAGGCCAAGCATTTTACAATCTCTAAAAATCACATCCCGTAAGGTAGTGTTTATTAGTTTGCATAAACTTAAATCGCAGGCAATAAACTCACATTCTATGAATTTTAATTCTGATAAATCGGTATTTGAAAAGTCGCACTGATCGAATATGCAGTTTTCGAAAATCTTTCCCCTAAGGGGAGAAGTGGTAAAATTGATTTTACTGAAAGTTTCTTCTTCTATATATATTGCCATGCCTGAGCGATATTATTTTTGCAAATTTATTGGTTTTAGCCGACAACTGATATTGAATGTAATTATTTTGTTTCAAACTAAATCAATGTTTCAGTGTAGTTTACTAGAACAGTGCAAATATTGATCAGGATTTTTTGCAGGCGCGCTATTACAGTAAAATTATGAATTGGCCTGGGTTTGTAGTAACTTTGGTAGATGATTAATTATTTTCACTTATGCCTATTTATACGATGAAGGCAAAAGAGACTTATTGGAGTCCTTTGGATAATGCAGCCAAAATATTTCCGGCTATCAGCAGTAAGGAGCATTCGGCAGTTATGCGATTAACGGTTTCCTTAACTGCACCTTTATCAATAAAATATCTGTTTAAGGCTATTGAAATTGCATCGGAAAGGTTTAGTTATTTTAAGGTGAGATTGAGAAAGGGATTTTTTTGGTATTATCTGGAATATGTTGATGAAAAGGTGGTTCCGCTTCCTGATGATAATTTACCCTGCAGGATGTTTGGCATGAAAAAAGGCAGCAAACTGCTATTCAGAATATTGGTTTATAAAAATAAACTAAGTGTTGAAGCTTCGCATATACTTACCGACGGTTATGGTGTTTTAAACTTTTTAAAAGCAATACTGTTGTTTTATTTCAGAGAGAAGGGTGAAATAGTAAATAATCAAATAGATGATTTTTTTATTTCTAAAGCTGATACTGAAGAGGCTGAAGATGCTTTTAACAGATATTTTAAAGAAAATATACCCAATGTTGTTCGTCAGTCGAAGGCCTTTCATTTACCTTACCGGCTTAGCAATAAACCACGTTTCGATACCTTATCTGCAATATTGTCAATTAATGAGTTGAAACAAAAGGCAAAGAATAAAGGCGTAAGTATTACCGAATATTTGGTTGCCGCTTATTTATTGGTTTTGCAGGATATTTTTTTTGAAGGTAGTGAAAAGGGAATTTCAACTCCAAGCAAAATTGCCCGCGTACAAGTGCCTGTAAATCTGAGGAATATCTATCCAACTAAAACTATGCGCAATTTTTCACTTTTTATTATGCCCGAAATTGATTTTCGTTTGGGTAAGTATACTTTCGACGAAATATTAAAAATAGTTTTTCATAAAATAAGGCTGGAAACAGATGAGAAACTCATTAGTAAAATAATATCGCGCAATGTGGGTGGCGAAAAAAAACTGTTCGTCAGAGGTTTTCCAATTTGGTTGAAAAGTTTAATATTGTATTTCAAATATTATTCTGAAGGAACAAATCAATATAGTGGGGTGGTAACTAATTTGGGCAAGGTAGAACTACCTGGACAAATTATTAATAAAGTTGAGTACTTTGCCTTTACACCTCCGCCACCAAACCCCAAACTTAAAATCAACTGTGGAGTTATTGGATATGAAAATAATCTTGTACTAAGTTTTGGAAATATAAGCAGGTCGAAACAGTTCGAACAGAAATATCTTCATTTTCTTAGTATGCAAGGAATTCCTGTTAAAATTGAAAATATGTATTAGTCATGAAATATTGTAATTATTGTGGAGTAGAGTTGGATGATAAAATGAGTAATTGTCCCTTATGTGGTTTATCGGTGGGTGAAAATCCGGAAAAGCATATGGAATCCAGTCCCTTAGTTAAAAAACACAAATTAAAGAACCAGATCAAGCAGCTCTCCGGCGCCCAAAAACGGCTGCTATTTTGGGAAATTTCATTGATAATTTTGATATCCGGAATTATTGCTACTCTAATAATAAATTTAATAACTGACCATGATATAAACTGGTCGAAGTTTAATTTGGTTATTTCCCTATCCGTTCTTGCCAACATAAGTATTTTTACATTTTTACTCAGAAGAAGATTTTTGCTTGTGTTGGGAAGTTTTTTAACAAATTCATTTTTGTTATTTCTGTTAGACTTTTTAAGTTCTAACTCAGGCTGGGCAACTGCAATGGGAATACCAATACTAGCAACGGTATATGTATTAACTATTGTGGTTCTATGGCTGATTAATGTTTCCAATCATCAGGGGTTCAATATTTTAGCGATAATTATTGTGGCGATTGGCGTTTTGCTTATTTGTGTTGAGGCCTCTGTTTCGCTTTATATAACAAAAACCATCACATTTAACTGGAGTATTATTGCTACGTCGTGTTTGATACCAATAGCTGCCATATTATTTTTTTTACACTATAGACTTAAAGCTGGCATTGATTTGCAGAGGTTTTTTCACATTTAATTTTAAGAATTATTATCAGGAAAATATGACTTCTAAAATAATTTTCACTTTTCAAGAGCATAACTGATAATTTCAATTTTTTCTCGTGAATGTTGATAAACCCTTATCCATCCTAATTTATATTCTGAATTCACTTATAACTTTAGGATTTTAATCATTGTGCTAAAGTATAAAATTGTTAAAGGCTAAAGTTATAAGTGAATTCAAAATTATAAATTCCAGTTAATTATTTTATCAGTTAATCTAAAAAAGTTTACATAAAACTCAACTTGACGAATCTATTGGTAGGGTAAATTTAAAGGAACTTCCTTGTCCCAACTCACTCTCAGCCCAAATTTTTCCGCCGTGTTTTTCAACAAATTCTTTGCAAAGTACTAAACCTAAACCAGAACCTTTTTCCTCTTCGGTACCCGGAGTAGTTTCATTGGTTTCCAAATTAAATAAGGTATTTTGAGTTTCATCACTCATACCTATGCCATTGTCAGAAACAGCAATCTCAATAAAATTGTCATTTTTTTGTGCATAAATATTTATTTTACCATTTACATTAGTGAATTTTATGGCGTTTGAAACAAGATTTCTTAAAACTGTTTTTAACATGTCAGAGTCAGCATAAACAACAATTTTTTCTGCTTGAAGGTATTTTAGTACTATATTTTTATTATTTGCACTTGGGAGCGAGAGGTCGATAATTTCATTTACAACAGGCTCAAGAAGTTGATTTTCAGGTTTGAATTTTAACTGACCCGTTTGCGATTTAGCCCAGTTTAATAAATTGTTGAGTAAAACGAGAGTGTTTTTTGCCGATATATTTATAACTTTGGAATAGTGTTCAAGTTGTTCCTTTTCAATACTTTCAACCTTCTCCAGTATAAGTTCCGAAAAGTTTAATATGTGATTAAAAGGGCTCCTTAAATCGTGTGCAATTATTGAAAATAACTTATCTTTTGTGGTGATTAGGTTTTTAAGAGTAATATTCATTTCCAGAATATTTTGAAAATATCTGGAATTTTCAATGGATAATGCAAATACTTCGGCCATAGCTAAAGCAAGGTTTTGATACTTTTCAATATTTTCCGGAAATGCTATGTCATCGATTTCGATAATGGCTAAAATGTTGTTATCTTTTCCAATTCTAATGCAAAATCCCCTTCCTGATTCTGTTAATCTAATAGGATTAGGGTAATCTGACAATCGTTTATAACAATCTTTATGATCTAATATTGAGGGAATTGACCAGAAATTTACAGGCTTTGAATCTACTATCGATACATAACTAATTTTATGAGCCGCAAACATCATAACGAGAATTTCCATTATCCTGTTTGCCAATACCTCCTCCTTTTCTGTTCGGGGCAGATTGGCCATTAAGTCGAGGGCCATAGCATAATCCGATTGGATTTTTGTGCTAGCTTTATTACCGATTTTTTTGTTCGTTTCCAGTCTCCATTTAAGGATTTCATTCTCCAAATAAAACTGATAATATTCAAGGCCAACTTTAATTGTTTCTGAAGGGCTGTTAATATATTCTGAAAATTCTTTCAGATTTTTTTCCGACAATGGATCAATTCCGGTATCCAGCAAAACAAGTTTTGTAATTGTTTCCGAAAATATTTGTCTTACCTGATCCTTTTCTCCCCATTGCTTTGCCCACACTTTCCAATTAGTAAGCCAATCGGGAGTTATGATATATGCCCCTTCGCTAATCAGCTTATCGATAATTGCTTTGGGGGCAAACATTTGAAAACAATTATCTAAATATAATTGCTTTATATTTTTACTTTCAAGGAAAGTCTTTTCTGATGCCGACATGCATGAGCAGGCACATAAGTATTTGTTATCATCAGGGTTTTTATTAAATAATGACAATTCAGATAATTTCTTATTAGCCATTATCGGGCGTCCACATCTGGCGGGAAAAAATGAGGCCTTAACATCACTGAACTTGTCGGAAGAAAGTACAGTAAGTGTATCAGCCTTAAAATGCTCACAAACATATAGTTGAAGTTGTCCAGTCAATTTCTTAATTTTTTAGCGGGTATTGCCCATAAGTTCTAACTGTTTCGGCAATTGTCATAATAATTTCATCGGTAACCTGAAAAGGAATTTCTCCATGATTGTCGGAGAGAATAAATCCTCCACCTGCTGCAGCCTTATCAATTGCTTCTTTAACTGCCTCTTCGGCTTCTTTTTTTGTCCAGCGACACATTTCTATACCATTTAAATTGCCTAATATAGTGAGTCGTCCATTACATGCCTTTTTAACCTCAGCAAGGTTTTCAAGTATGCTGGTTCCGATTATGGGAGCGCCCGTTTGCGCAAGGTCGTCAATTATTGACAAACAACGTCCTGAGGCCATGTGGTATGCTATGGGGCCATTTATCCTGGACAGGGTTCTTTTCGCCACCTCAAATCCCGTTTTTAAGTACAGTTCTCTTGGAATAATTGTGGTTGATGATACAGGATCGAAATAAGTAATGGCAGTGGCGCCTGCCTCCAGTTGAGCGTTGGCCCATGAAACAATAAACTCTTCATTTAAATTCATCAGATGCTCGAAAATATCTGGTTGTTCATGTATGAGTAATAGATATTTTTCAAATCCCATTTGCATTACAGGCAGAGAGAATGGCGACATTACAACACCCACAATTGGAACTTCCTTTTCTCCTTTTTCTTTAAGAATTTCAATACACTTAAGATTCTTTTCCAAAGCTGCATTGCCTTTAATTGCAGGTACTTGAAGTTTTAGTATATCATTGGCATTCTTTATAATTGGTTCTCCCGAGTTGGGAGGGCCATCTTCACTATAAATTACGTCACCACCCCAGGCTTCAACCTCTATGGGGGCGTAGAAAAACGCATAGTAACAGTCGTGGCCATATTTTTTGCGAAGGATAATTTGCCCTCTGGCAACATTTTCTCCTTTTGAGAAATACTCTTTAATTGACATTCCCAATTCTTTTGCTCCATGCATTGTTAAAAGAAGAAATAAAGGAACTCTGTCGGGCTCTTTTTGTCCCAGGCTTGTAAGTACTCTTTGAAGTGATGTTGTTGTACTCATATTATTCTCCCATTATTTTGTCAATATATTTTAATGCTTCGCCACCATCATTCCCCATTGCATCGGCACCAACCTCTTGCCATAATTTTTTATCCATATTAAAAGGTGCTCCTCCAACAATAATTTTTACATTAGGAACCACATCATTTAATTTCTCTTTAACTTGCTTAACCTTTAAAGCGGAAGGGTACATCAAAGTAGAAATGAATATAATTTCCATATTGTCATCAATAATAGCGGAGACTAATTCTTCAACAGTTTTCCTACCATAATCCTTAATTACAAAGCCAGCCGACCGTATATGTGAGTGTACAATCCTCTTACCTAAAAAGTGAAAATCATCGAGCACTGCTATCGCCATTTTAGGTTGATCTTTCCTTTGATTGGAAGAGGGTGGGAGCAACTGATCGATTAAGTGTTCACAAATCCTTCCACTCATATAAATTTGGGATAATGCCAGGTTTCCTTCCTGCCAGGCATCGCCTATTCGCTCTAAAGCAGGAACAACAATTTTACTTACTAACTCAAGAGAAGATAAATTGTTTCCCGCTCTGTCTAATAATCTTTGAGCTTCAACTTTGTCAAGATCAAGTAAAGCTTTTTCGAAACGGTAAGTGATACCTTTCATAGTTCCCCACTGCATATAATTTACTTTCCGATAGGAATTATTTCGGTCTGTAAAATTACTAAAAAATTAATATTCAGCAGTTTATCTTTTGTTTAAATTAATAAAATCAGCAAAATACAAAAACCAAAATTAGTTGTAAACGCCAAGGTAAAAAGCAGGCTTCATGCCAATGTTTTTTGTGTAGCGTTGTTGCCTGTAAAAATAGCTAATTATTTTTAACAAATTAACTAATAAATTATAAAATATTTTATACTTTCTTCCTTCCGCAAAACCTTATAACACTTGCTTTACCCTTGTGATACTCTCCTTCCTGCAGTTCAATTTCTCTTTCTTCCAATTCTATTGTTTCAAAACCGGAAAAGTCATTTTTAATTTGTTGAAAGGAGAATAATAAATCAATATTTTTAGGCCCTCCCACATTTGGATTTTTCTTTTGAAGTTCAAAATGGCTTTTACTAAAGCCCTCCAAAATCAGCAAAGCTCCTGGTTTAAGTAATTCAGTAATTTTTTTATGATAACTGGAAATTATGTTGGGAGGGAAATGTGCAAATATCAAGGCAGCCATATCAAAACTGTTATTTTCAAATGGCATTTGTAAAAAATCACCTACTTCGTATGCAATGCTAACATTTTCATTATTAGCCAGATTAAGTGCTTTCTTTTTGCCTTGTGCGCTAATGTCGAAAGCAAATACATTTAGGCCTTTTTTTGCGGCATACACAGCATTTCTGCCTTCGCCTTCAGCCGGTAGGAGTATTCTGCCATCTAACTTATTCTTATCTAGTATTTCTTTAAAATATTTATTGGGTTCAGTACCATAAGCATATTCATTGCTTTCGTATCTGCTGTTCCAAAATTCTTTCATTAG
>JBFFLX010000081.1:0-15442 GCA_041554435.1 Bacteroidales bacterium | reverse complement strand
ATTATGAAAGAGATAATCGAGATATTAGGTTAATAAACTATATATCTAAATGTTAAAACTTTAGATGCTTTGGGAGACCTTTAGAAAAATTCAATTGGTATAATCCGGCTCGAACGGACGACCATCCCGACAACCCCTTGTCACTTCTAACATAATATTACTGTAGCGGGCTTAATCCTACAATCTTCCAAAACATAAATAATTATTTATATATTAGTCGCTTCGTTAGAAAGTTTAATATTTACATCGTACTAATAAATATACACAATGACAAGAAAATTAATTTCAGCAATTATTTTTCTATCTTTTTTTATAAGCCTGCAAGGACAAACGGTAAGCGCAAAAAAGGCCTGGCTTATAGAAGTAAAAGGAGGAATTAAATTACAAAAAGCCCAAAAACTGTACTGGGAAAATGGGTTTTCTATTGATCTAAGCAGTCAGAAAATTTTGGACAGACGACTACACATAGAAGCGAGTTATGTAACAAGCAGACTTGGCAGTGCCATGGGCTCAAATGCAATTAAGCAGGACAATTTTGTATTAAGCGGTTCATATCATTTCCGTCATAAAAATCAGTTACAGCCTGTTATAAAATTAAACACAGGGTATTTTCATGCTGATTATGAAGAGGATATATTTGACGTATTACCAAATAGTGCCTTTTTATTATCCTTAGACGCAGGCCTATCCTATGAATTTAATTTTCCGCTTACCGTTAATCTGTGTGCAGGATATAATATCAATTATGGAAAAGGGATAAGCGGACCAGGAACTTTATACCCTATTTATTATCAAATGAGCATTTATTATACCATATTAAAACAGAAATAAAATGAAAATCAATACTATATTCTTTCACTTGTTGATTATACTATTAATAGGTTTTACATCCTGTTCAAAAAGCCCGGATATTAATAATGCTACTATGCTTGATGGTGATATTATTTTTGATCCGTCACTCTACAATCCAGAACAATATTTAGTATCACTGGCCATTGAAACGCCAAGTGCTGAACAGCAAAATATGCCTGTTGTAATAGCTGTTCATGGTTATACATCAAGCACTTTCGAATGGGATGAATTCAGAACTTATTGTGATACAAAAGGTGATATTTTGGTATCTCAAGTACTTTTGGGTGGTCATGGCAGAACCTATGAGGAGTTCAAAAACTCAAGCTGGAAAGACTGGCAAGATCCAATTCTGGCTGAGTATAAAGCATTACTTGCCAAGGGGTATAAAAACATAAATTTTGCAGGCTCCTCAACAGCATGTCCCTTGTTTATAAATCTCCTTAAAAATGGTGACATTGAAGATAATGGAATGCGTCATATTTTTATGATTGATCCTATTGTTATTCCCTCTGATAAATTACTTTCGGTTATTGGGATCGTGGGTCCAATGCTGGGTTATTTGGAAACAAGCATGGCAACAGGAGAAGAAGGCCATTGGTATCATTTCAGGCCACAGGAAACTTTAAAGGAGCTGCAGAAATTGAATGAATTGGTGCGTAAAGATTTACAATCAGGATTTAAACTACCAATTGGAAGTAATATGAAAGTATTTAAATCCATTAAAGATGGGAGTGCTGATCCCGTAAGTGCAGTATTAATATTTAAAGGATTGAAAAATAGTGATAACTCCAATATAAGTGTTGAAATGCTCGACTCTGATTTACATGTAGTTACAAGATTGCAGGGACGTGATGGGGTCACGCAACACGATCACGACATCCAGACTCTCGTTTTTGATGATATGTACAAAATACTTACTCAGAAGTAATGATTCGGGTTAAAAAGCCTGATTATAAAAAGCAATTATAAATCAGATATAATTAAGGTGTATTACTTATATAATTTGTTGATTTAGTTTTATTATTAATTCAATTACTACATTTTCTCTAATCATACTGTTTCTATAATTTGGCTTTTGCTATTTATTAAATAAACTATATTTGTCAGGTATACTCATGTTTACATAAGGAGAAATAATGGTAAAAATCTTAACTATCGACGATAATGAAATTAATCTTGAATTAATTGTAGAGATTTTAAAGAAGCAACCTAATACAAAAAAGGTTTTTACTGCATTATCTGGCAATGAAGGCATTGAAATTGCAAAAAAAGAAATGCCTGATATAATATTGTTAGACATTCGTATGCCCGACCTTGACGGATTTGAGGTTTGCCAGCTCCTCAAAAACAACAAAGCAACTCAGTATATACCTATTGTAATGGTATCTGCCCTGGGAAAAAATACCGATGATCGAATTAAAAGTTTAAACGCTGGTGCAGATGCAATCATTGCAAAGCCTTTCAATCCTAAAGAGTTAGTGTCTCAAATCAATGTGATGTTGAGGATGAAATTTGCCGAAGACACCTTACGTCGGCAGAATGAAATTCAAAGCAGCATGTTAAAAGAACAAGCTAAAGAATTTGCGGAGAGTGAAGGCAGGTATATTGAAATATCTGACTATGCTCTTGAGTTTTTTTGGGAAATTAATAAAGATGGATTCTTTACATTTATTAGTCCTGTAGTTGAAAAAATACTTGGATATTCAATCGATGAAATAGTTGAAAAAGTAAATTTTATTGATTTTTTTATTGCAACAAAAAAAATATCAACCAGAAAAAAACTCAGCAGTATATTTCTTAAAAGAGAATATTTTAGAGATTTGGAGCTTGCAACTCTCAATAAAAACTCAGAAATTGTTTGGCTAAAAATTAATGGCTTTCCCATCTTTGATGTTAACAAAGAATTTACAGGCTTTCGAGGGGTTTGCCATGATATTTCACAACGAAAAAAAACTGAAGAAGAATTAAGCAAAAGTCTGCATAAAATAAATAAATATCAGAAAAAACTCAGATCACTGAACTCACGGATGATCAGAGTGGAAGAAAATGAACGCAGAAAAGTTGCTGAATATTTACATGATGGTGTGGGACAAACCTTGTCGATAACTCAAATAAATTTATCTTCTCTCCTAGGCAAGAAATTACCTGATGAAATTCACGAAATGATTTCAACTTCCATCGAATTAATTAGCGAATCGATACACAATACAAGAATGCTAACACTTGATTTAAGTCCGCCTATTTTGTATGAATTGGGCTTGGTTGAAGCAATTACCTGGAAACTAGATGAAATAGAACATAAATACAACATAACTACAAAATTCGAAACAAGCATTAAAAGTATAAATTTCGACCTTGAAACACGCGCTTTTATTTTCCGAATTATTTCTGAACTACTTGTTAATACTATTAAGCATGCAAATGCAAATAAAATTGAAGTGCTAATTGATAAAACTAAAAATTTCTACAATTTTACTATAATTGATAACGGAAAAGGATTTGTATTCAATAAAAGTTCATTTTTATCAAAAGGTAGTGGTTTCGGCCTTTTTAGTATTAATGAGCGTATTGAAAATATGAATGGTAATTTTGTGATTAAATCAAAACCTGGTTCAGGAACAAAAATAATTGTAAGTTTACCAAGTAATCTGAGTTAAAGATGGCAATACGAATTATAGTTGCAGACGATCATAAAATCTTCAGGGAAGGATTAATAAATTTATTGTCGGCTTCCGACAATATTGAAATAATTGATCAGGCTGAAAACGGCAAACAAGCCATAGAAAAATCAGAAATCCTTAAGCCCGACATTCTAATTATGGATATTGGCATGCCAATAGTAAATGGAATTGAGGCAACTAAAATTCTTCAGCAGAAAAAATCCGGTATAAAGGTAATAGGACTAACAATGCATGCCGAAAAGCATTTTATTAAAGGAATGTTTGATGCTGGTGCCTACGGTTATTTATTTAAAAACTGTTCCTATGAAGAACTTATGGATGCAATTACCATTGTTCATAATGGCAAAAAATATGTAAGTGATAAGATTACAGAAATCCTTATCGACAACTACCTTGGTAAGCCCAGCATGGAGGGCAAGGATGCAAATCTTTCCATTAGAGAGACTGAGGTTTTAAAACTTATTGCAGAAGGCAAAACCAGTAAAGAAATTTCCGAATTATTGTTTGTTAGTATAAAAACTGTTGGAACGCACAGAAAAAACATATTAGACAAATTGGGCTTAAATTCAACTGCCGATATGGTAAAATATGCAATTAAAAATGAAATTATTACTAATTGGTAATTTATAAGCATCCTTACTTTATAACTTCTATTTGGAAACGATTTTTTTCCTTTCTAAGGTTTATTGAACCTAAATTAAGAAATAATTACGGACATTTAAGAGAATTGCCTATAAAGGCTTTTCTACCAGAGTTTATCTTTGTCCTCGTACTTAAAGTTTATATTGTATAAAATTACAAAATATCAACTGCCGTTATATTGGCAGTTTTTATGGTGTTTTTTTATATAAAGGAAGTGTCAAATGTAATAAGGCATCTGAATTCAGTATAAATTTGAGTATGCCGACAACTACAAAATAAATTTTGCAGTTGATGGAGATCAGGCGATAACATATGAATATTCATATTCCGGGCCTAGTAATGCAGAGCAAATGAAAACAACAAGCATGGTTAATAACATCTGGATGGATTATTTGCGAATGGTTTATCCAATTATATAACTGCTCAAATAAGTTCAGGGAGTTTGCGAGCAGATGTTAATTTAAAATTTATAATTATGCCAGATGTTGGAGTTGAGAAAGAAGAAGCTGGGAATCGAACTTACTTATTTTTAGGAAGCCTTAAATTAGTTTTCTGCATTAAGTTTGTGCGCTAAAAGTTATTTTATTATTAGAAAGTTAAATAATTACACATGACAAATTAAGACTTTAGGAAGTCCATTTTAAGGTTTAATTACCTTTAAATAAATAATACATACGTAATTTAGAATACTTTTTACATACTTTTACAGTCTAAAATAAAGCGTTTTGACAAAGTATTGGATAAAATTAACTACTACCTTTTATTATCTGGCATTTATTTGCTTGCCCTTAGTTGGTTTTTGTCAAAATGGAAGCACTTCAGAGGTTAACTTTGATTTTAGTATTCCCGCTGTTTCACTTCTAAATTTCGCTGTTGAGGATGAGCAGATGATTACTTATACATATTCAGCGCAAGAGCCAAATAATATCGAACAAATAATTACTCCAACTACCGGAGACAAAACCTGGCTAAATTATTCATCAATTGTTAATCCTGGCACAAGTTGTTATATAACTGTTAATATCAGTTCAGGAAGTCTGCCTGCAGATGTGTCTTTGAAGGTTTTAATAAGTGAAGATATGGGTTTGGGTTCGGGTTCAACAGGCATTCCGGTTGGCGAAATAACATTATCATCCTATCCTCAAAATATTATTGTTGATATAGGAAGTTGTTTTACGGGCACCGGCATTCATAAGGGTCATCAGTTGACATATGTATGGGACAATCCTGAAGGATACAATTATAGTTATAGTTACGAGAATGGAGAACCCATTGCTGTAACTTACACAATATCATCAACGGAATAATTAAAAATGTATAAACTTAAGTTCAAATATTATTTAATTATTATAAGTTTGCTTCTCGCAGCAAGTACTGAAGCACAAGTATTTACAGCTGGCGATGAAATTACGTTAAACATATCGGAATATGCTTTAATTGACAGCAATCATGCCCCCATTGTTATGACTATGGGAACCTCAACCGCTGGCGCTCCGGTGGTTTCTGTTACCAATTCTGATTTATTTGTGAAAATATCTTCAATTACACCTGGTGGTACCGACCGTGAAATAACCGCCAAAATTTCAAGCGGAACTATCCCCGCCGGAACTACACTTACCCTAGTATCGGCCGATTGTACTACGACGAATAGCGGAGGCGACCTTGGTACGGCAAATACAATACCTATTACACTTACTAGCATTGATCAGGTTTTGGTTAGTTTTATTAGTACTTGCTATACAGGTACAGGTTATAATGATGGATATCAAATGACTTTTGAATGGTCGCCCGTAGATCTTACTGCAAACTATAGCCTAATTTCCTCAGGTTCCTATAATATTACAGTAGTATTTACATTATCTGCTCATGATGGTAATTAATAAACTAAAAGCAAGCACCACCAACTGATTCTGGATTATAAATCAGGTTTAAAGCAAGTAATATCAGTTTTTCTGAAGCACATTTAAGCATTTACCTGTGTTTTTATGATATTTGACTTAATACATTTGTGCTAAGAAAATAAAAGTATAAATTAAAACCAATCAAAATGAAAAAGTTACTACTTATAACAACAATGATTAGCATAGGTATAATGATCAATGTTAATGTCTTTGCTCAAACGAATACCTCAAACCAAGAATTAACAATGGGTATTCCAGAAGTACTATTAATTAATGCAGTTAATAATCTGGGTGCAACTGGGGCAGTTTCATTACAACTAACTACAACAACTGCTGGTACAGCAATTTCAGGCGGAACAGGAACAAGTTATGCACAAGTATCATCTATTGTTGCTACAGGTGAAACACGAACTATTGACGCAACTGTAACTGGAGTACCTTCAGGTACTGCACTTTCAGTTACAACAGCTGTTCCCGCAAGCGGTAATGCGGCTGGCACAGTTGGAACAGGATCCACAGCTGTAGCTCTTGTTAATTCTGCTGGCGCAGCTACCCTTGTTTCTGGAATAGGTAGTTGTTATACTGGAATTTTGGCAGAAGATGGATATGTTCTTAATTGGATATGGGATGCCGGAGCATCAGGTGACTATGGATCGATTGTAGCCACTAGTGGCGCCACTGCAACCGTTGTGTTAACCATATCAGCAGGAGCATTATAGTAGTTAAAAAATATTAACAACTGTTAAAAGCAGATAAAATTTCATACTTGATTTAGAATTAATTGATAGTTGGTATTTATAAGGGGGAGGTATGTTTTCTTCCCCTTTTTTTTAATGAAAACGGAAATTTAAAAATAAAAAAAGATGAATTTAAAAAAAATTACTTGTTGTTTGATTTATAGTCCAAATATTCGTAATATTACACATCAAATAAAATAATGGATATGAGAATTAATAAAATAGTTTTTGCGGCTGCCCTTTTATGTATGATTCCTGTATTTGCTAATGCTTCAATTGAGGTTGTAGGTAGTTTACGACATATTCACCAAGGTGAAAAAGGTGATAGTTATAAGGGTGAAATTAAAATTCAAAATAGTGGCACCGAAAATCAGGAAGTTAGAATATATCAAACAGATTTACTTTATAATTACGAGGATTTCACCTATTATAACGATCCTGTTTCGCACAAGCGATCAAATGCAAACTGGTTAGAATATAGCCCAAAGACAACTATCGTTGCAGGTAATTCAACAATATATATACAGTATGAGGTAACAATTCCATCAAACGATACTATAATAGGAACCTACTGGAGTGTTCTAATGGTTGAAGGAGTTAATCCCATAGATCCTGCTGAGGAAGGACAATTCAATATTAATACGGTAACACGTTATGCAATTCAGGTCATTACTGAAATCAACGACCCGGGTATTGGTAAATTGGAATTTATGGATCCTATTCTAATTAAAGAAGGTGACCATTTATTTTTGGCTGTTGATATTATAAATAGAGGTGACCATTATATTGTTCCTGAAGTTTCAATGGAATTATTTGATGAAACAGGAACTTCCATTAAAGTACTTATGGCTGCTAAAAAGGGACTATTTCCCACTACATCTGCAAGATATCGTTTTGATTTGGAAGGTCTAGAAAGTGAGAAAACATATCAAACGGTTATTGTAGCAGCCGGGGAAGGTGAAGATGTATTTGGACTTGAATATACATTATTTTTCTAGAAGTATTTCACTTTGCTCATCAATCAATTTCTTTTTCAGAGGAATTAGTTTTAGTATAACTAATCGACTATTTTATAAGTAGCGAACATTAATTAATAAAACATGTAAATGTGGAAAATTATTTCAGTATTTACATATCTTCTGTGTCTGCCATTGGTATTATTTGCCAATAATGTAGATTTAGAAATTAGTGTAGTTAATAACAATAAAATTGAACTTAAACCCGGTTCCAATGCAAATATGGCTATTTGGTTAATTAATAATTCTGATAAAGATAAAGATTTACTATTAAAAATAACAACACCACAAGGAATTAGCCAATTATCAGACTACTCTTCTGTTAATATTCGGAAATCAAGCAAACAATTAAAAATATTTAGTTTTTATGTAAATGAATCCGCCAAAGTTGGCGATTACAACATAGATATAGAAGCATATGATAAGGAAGAGGGTAAAAAAATAGGCAATATTAAAATTCGAATCTATGTAAAAGCTAAATATGAACTTTTTACAAAAGTTATGGATGCTCCTGATTATGTGTTTTCTGGTGATACTGTAAGTGTTAGGTTTATGATCCAGAACCTCTCTAATACCAAGATCAATGTATTAGCCAATATAATTAACTCTAAAATTTCTGAATCAAAAAAGTTAGTTCTTGAGCCGGATTCATCAACATTCATTCGTATAACAATATCTACTGACGAAAATATATCACGATATACAAGAACCGGGGTTAGACTAAGTGCTACTATAGAGGAAAGTCCGGATATTATAAGCGAAACTTCATGTCTGTTCGATGTCATTCCATCGGACAAAATCAAATTCGATTCCTATAACCGCATACCCACCAAAATATCCGGTTTGTTTGTAACAAATAATCAACAAGGTGAAAGACTTTATGGTTATATGTTTGATGTGAAAGGATCCGGAAATATATCACACCAAAAAAAGCGTGATATTGCGTTTCATTTCCGAGGCCCAAATCGCCAGGGGAATCCAATTTTAGGGCAAACAGATGAATACAACATCAGATATTCTTCGCCCCATTCAAGAGTTGCAATTGGAGATAACTCTTACAGTTTAACAAATCTAACTGAGGGTTCAAGAAATGGAAGAGGAGGTGAATACGAACATACATTAAAAAAACTTAGTTTTGGTGCTTTTCTAAACTTTCCCAGATTTTTTCCAAATATTGAACGTGTAGCTTCAGCATATGGAATTTACTCCATAGAAAAAAAACTGTCGGTTAAAGTTGGGTATCTTAATAAACTATTCAAAAGTGACAGTTCGGCACAACTGTTTAGTTTATCGGGCAAGAGCAGTCCCTTTAAATGGAGTGATATTGACTTTGAATATGCAATGGGTATGTCTGGTGGTAAAACTACAAAAGCATATTCGGTAGATTTAAGAATCAACTTTTCAAGATATAGAGCATTTTTAGTTTATACCAGAGCCGATTTGCATTTTCCGGGATACTTAACAAACTCACAATATATATCTACCGGAGCAAGTGCGGCCATTTTTAGGAAATTTAACCTAGCAATCAACTATAATCTTAACCATACTAATATAGCCCTTGATACAATGTATGCCAATGCCCCATTTAGTAGTTATGCAAATATTGTGGTTAATTACTCGCTTAATTATAACCACAGCATCAGTTTGAGTGCAAATATGAATTCAGTTGAGGACATGAGTATGCCAAAACAATTCCACTACAAAAAAAACACAATAAGACTTAGTTTAAGAAACAGAATAAAGAGATTTGGAATTAATACTAATGTTTCCTTTGGAAAAACTGAAAACTTCCTTCCTCTGAAATATGGGGAAATAACTGACGCATTAAACGCCTCATTAACACTACAGTACAATGTCAACAAAAGTATATTTGTTAAAGGTTTTGTTAGTTATTATGGGGGGCAGCAATATCTTACCGATGATATTACCAATTATTTTTATGGCGCAACTGTAGATATAAATTGGGGTCGCAAACTGAAAATTAACTTCCATTATCAAAATAACTACGAGATTGAAGATTATTATAAAGACCGAAGTCTGCTTGGCTTACAAACACAATATTTAATGCACCCAAATCATCAAATTGGGGCTAGGATAGACTATGATTTGAGAAAAAACTCACTAAATAATACCGTATTAAGTGCCAGCCTCAAATACACCTATACACTTAATATACCTGTGTCAAAAAAAGAGAATTTGGGAGGACTAAAAGGAAAGGTAATAAACAATGGTGTTGATAATATCGAAGGAATTATGTTCACATTTGCAGGAAATATAGTATTTTCGGATAAAAATGGAGAATTTGAAATTCCTTCTGTTAAATCAGGAACTTATTTTATGTTTATGGACAACTCCAAATCGGGACTAAACACTATAGCTGAGAAGCCGGGGCCTTACAAAATTGATATATTGCCTGCGGAAAATACATATTTTGAAATCATATTAACGAAATCAGCCAGAATTAATGGAAGTATCGCAATTGAAGAAGATAAAAATAAAGATAAAAAAGGCTTTATTCAAGTTAAAGCAAAAATTGACAGACTAATAATAGAGGTAAATAATGGCAATGAAGTTTATAGAGTTTACACTAATCCTGATGGCACATTTAAATTTAACGATCTCCGTCCGGGTGAATGGAAATTGATAGTTTATGATAAGGGTATTCCCGATGGGTTTGAATTAGTAAATAATGAATATAATATAAATCTATTAGCAGGAGAAACTCAAGACACTAAAGTTGTTATAAGAAAAAGATCACGTAAAATTAAATTTCAAAAAAAATAAGTAAATATTAAATAATAACAAGCTTCGATGAAAACTCGAAATATCATATTAAGTATTCTTATATTCACATTAGGTAGTAGTTTCGGCCATTCTCAGAACAGATTGGAAGTTTCTAAAAGAACTCCTATTTATATGGACTTGACACCTTCATATAATGTAGGGACGTTGAAAAAGGAAATCTCTGACAATTCACAGTGGCTTAATTATACCACACTTGTTCACCCCTCTGAGCCATCAATAGCAATAACAGTGGAAATATCTTCAGGTATCATACCCGATGGTATGGAACTTCGAATAGAAGCCATGCCTTATGAAGGAATGAGTAGGAGTAAACAAGGAATGCCAACAGGAAAACTATCGGTTTCAAACCGGCCCCAGGTATTGATTGATAATATCAGAACATGTTATACAGGTGCAGGAAGAAATGAAGGTCATCAACTAAAATTTTCCTTTATAATTACTGATTATGCTAAAGTAAGGTCAGGCACAAGTAATATAAGTATTCAATATACCATTACATCACAATAGTTAATTAATTTACTTAATACAATATGGCAGGTCGAGAAACACCGAGACAGAGAATGATTGGCATTATGTATTTGGTATTAACAGCTTTACTGGCGTTGAATGTTTCCAAAGATGTAATTAATGCATTTGTTGTAGTTAATGAATCAGTAGTTGAGTCGAATTACAATTTATCCCATAAACTGGATGATATCTATTCAAATTTTGAAAAAAACTACCTATTTAACCAGGCTAAAGTTAAGCCCTTTTGGGACAAAGCAATAATTGCAAAAGAACTTTCCGACGAAATGGTTGATTATGTGCTCAATGTACGATATGAAGTTATTTCTAAAACTGAAGGCATTCCCATTGATTCTGCTAAAAACATATCGGTTACTAATATAAATAAAAAAGATAATTACGATATACCTACAAATTATTTTATTGGTAGTCCATATGAAAAAGAAGGCGGTGCTGCAAAGGCATTAAAAAATAAAATAGATACTTATAAGGCTGAAATGTTAAAGTTAGTTGATTTAAAGAACATTGACAATATCAACCTTGGGTTAAACACAAAAG
Organism: Bacteroidales bacterium; assembly: GCA_041554435.1. Classification (GTDB taxonomy): domain Bacteria; phylum Bacteroidota; class Bacteroidia; order Bacteroidales; family F082; genus BM524. Next base: position 3,746 of record JBFFLX010000081.1, on the reverse strand, counting down.
GACCATATTTCAATGCTGAGGGGGTAGAAGAAAAATGGGAAACACACTTTTTTTATAATACCATATTGGCAGCAGATATTGCTATTCTAAATAAAATCATTTCAGATATATATAATGCTGAATTTGATGTTGTTAACCTATTACATAAATCGATTGGCCAGGGAGATTTTAAGTTCGATAAAATTGAGGCTAAAATATTGCCAGAAAGTAAATATGTTTTTAGCGGAGATGATTATAAAGCAGAAATTATAGTAGCAGCATACGACACCAGCCAGAGCCCGGAGGTGTACTATAAGGAGGGGATTAGTTTTTTGCCTGATTCACAGATTAACGAGGCTAAAATATTAAAAAGCCAATCGGGGAAAATATTTATAAATCTACCTGCCAGAAATATAGGCAACAATAAGTATGCTGGTGTTGTTAAAGCAAAAACCGGCTTAGGCTTAGTAAACAGTTTTCATTTTAGTGGGGAATATTACGTAACAAAGCCATCATATTCAATTTCTGCAAAAAAAATGAACGTTTTCTATATAGGAGTTGACAATCCTGTTTCAATTGATATTTCAGGTATTCCCAGAGAAAATATATCACCTGCAATTTCTGTTGGAACTATCAAACCCGACCCCTCAAGCAACGATTGGATAGTGACCGTTCCAAATGGAACAGTTGAAACAATTATAAATGTTAGAGCCAACATAAGCGATGAAGTTAAAAATATGGGGGCTAAGAGGTTCAGAGTTAAAAACTTACCCGATCCTATTGCTACCATTGCAAATAAAAGTTCAGGCATTATTAATCGTGAAATTATGATAGCAGCCGGTGCCATTTTACCAAAAATGCCGGCAGATTTTGAATTCGATCATTCATTCGTAATTAGTTCATTTACTATGACAATTCAGAGGGGCTTTAAAGTTTATAATCTTGAATCGAAAAACACCTATCTTACCAGTGAAATGGTTGAGCAAATAAAGAAAACAAACAGAGGTCAATCAGTGGTTTTTGAGAATATTATCGCACGTGATCCTGAAGGAATAGATCGGGAAATTTCGTCGATTGTTTTAACTATCAACTAATTATATAAAAGTTAATAAATTATAACCTTCTATTAATACTCATTTTTGATAATATAATAATAGGGTCTGCCTTACACTAAATTGTGATTGATATTTTGATTAACCTATTGACTTTACTATCCTTTTCAAAACATGGATTATTTAATTATTACCATTATCACCTTGATGTTTCACTTTTCCGCGTCGGCTTATGAGAGCTTCTCGTATTTCCAGAGCCCTTTTTTCATCAATATCATACCTCCAAATAATAACTATTGCCATTAATGCTGTTACAACAGGAATAATGATATCAGCAATTCTAAGGTTTGTTAATGCAGAAACTGTTTGCACATCTACGGATTCGTCAAAACCTACAAAATGTAGTACAACTCCACTTGTTAGCAAGGCTATGGCAGTTCCCAGTTTAACCATCCACCAGTATACTGCACCAAACATACCTTCACGACGTTTTCCATTGTTTAGTTCATCGAGGTCACATACATCCGCAGTCATCGACATCATTAGGGTAAACAACCCACCTATACCAAATGAGAGAAAAGGAATTGGCATGAACATTAGCCAAGGGTTTGAAGGGTCGAAACCCCACCATTTAAGAGCATAACCAATAATAGATATAAATGTTGCAATTATGAATGCATTTTTCTTCCCATATTTTTCTGACAATTTTGTAACCACAGGGATTACAACAACAGCAGTTGCTACAGCACTTATAGTACCAAACCATGCAGGCCATGTGCCTGAAGCTACTTTATCGCCATTAAACAAATAATATACAATGATAAACATTGCGAACTGAGCAATTGTTTGGAAGCCATTAAATATTAAAAAAGTTGCTCCGCACAGTTTAAGAAACGGTTTGTTCTTGATTGTAAGTTTTATTCCTATAAGAAACTCTTTGGTATTTTTAGCAAGTTCCTTCATTGAAAGCCTCGAGGGTTGTTCATCTTCAGGTACTATCATTTCCTTATTAAAGAGAGCGGGCATTATGCCTAATATCATACATAAGGCACCAACCCATATAGAAAGAGTTCTGGCACCTTCAGGGGCACTTTCAAAAAATGTAGGATCATAAATAATTACCCAAAACCATGGAGCTATCATCCATGCTATTTGTCCCATCCACTGTGAAACAGCCATTAATCTTGTCCTTTCATTGTAGTCGGGGGTCATTTCATAACCCAAACCTATTAAAGGAGTAGCAAATATTGTATATCCTATGTAGAAGAAGATGGATACAATCAGGAAATAAACAAAATTATAAGTTTGTGAATTATCGGGGTTTAGTTGCCACATAACCATAAACGACACTCCTGTTATTACACTCCCTACAAGTATATAGGGTTTTCTTCTACCCCATTTTGATTTTGTATTATCGGAAATAAACCCCATTATAGGATCTGTTAAAGCATCTAAAAGCCTTGGCAGGGCACCTAAAATTCCAGCAAGAATCGGGTTCATATTCAATGACATAACCAAAACTACCATAAACACCCCGAGTGCAGCTGGAAACAATTGATTTGCTAAGTGACCTGATCCAAATGAAACTTTTTGTCCAAAAGGAACAATATCTTCTCGTGATGTTTTATAACTTACCATAATTTATTTGTTATCCTTTATAAATTTCACTACTTCTTTGGGTGTTCTGTCAACATTATATAAACCCCAGTGCTTTTCCGCTCCTAAGGGATTGTCAGGATTACCTTTCCAATCTTCATCGAATGCCTCAAACCAAAATGTTGTAATATTCATCTCTTTAGCAAGGCTCATCAATTCTTTATAATACCTTAGTTGATTAGCTTCGCTAGCTCTTTCTCCAAATTCAGATGCTATTGTTGCCCATCCGGCTTCAGTAATAACTATAGGTGTATCTGGAATAAAATCCTTTACTTTCTTTATGTTTTCAATTGAATATGGCATTGCTTCTTCTATGCCTCTGCCTTCCCAAACCGGGTAGATATGAATCGACACAAAATCCACAACCTTTGCCAATTCGGCACCGTGATTTGCCCACCAATCATAATTATCGGCTACTGTTACATCCTGCTCAATTGCTTTCTGCACACTTTTTACATATGCTATAATGGTATCAGTATTAACCATATGATCATTCCACTCAACTAATGCCTCATTACCAACATTTACTGCAACAATTATATGGTCATATTTCTTGGCCAGTTTTATTCCTTTTTCAATCTCCAGGAGATTTATCTCTTTATTTTTTGCAAGTTCTTTCTCAGGAATAGGCTCCGTTAGCCAACTGCATGTTAGGTGGGCACTTAATTCAGCATTTAACCATATGCCAAGCATTACCTTAATATCGATATTATTTTCTTCAATTACACGAAGTATTAACTCGGAATTTTCTCCACTATCATATACTCTGATAAGCTTAAATCCCAGACTATCTGACAATATTCGTAGATCTTCCAAAACCTCTTCATATGAGGGGTTTACAGCACCATCTCCTCTGTCGGGATGCTGACCACTTCTAAATCCCGAATAACAAATTGCTTTATATTCTCCTAAAATCAGATGTTTAGGTTTTTGCTTTATCCCTTTTGCTTTATAATCAGTTTCTTCCATTGATTTTGCACTTGTTTTATTGCTTACATTAAATGAGAACAGGCTTAGCATGCCAATAAGCAGTATTACAATATTTAACTTGTTAATTAT
>JBFFLX010000080.1:0-15491 GCA_041554435.1 Bacteroidales bacterium | reverse complement strand
GTCATTAGTCATTAGTCATTAGTCATTGGTCATTGGTCATTAGTCATTGGTCATTAGAATATCTTATAGTTTTTTTATTAATTACTTTAGCCTTCATTCCAGGTTTCCAAACAAGATTTCTCATCACTTATTGATAGTTTATATTTTCTACCCAAAGCAATTGCTCTGTTATCATCAATGTGCCCTGCCGGGAAATTAAATGCCAGTGGGAAATTATATTCTTTTAATTTATCATGAATTATCTCTTCGGCAGTTTTTCCAAAAGGAATTTCATTATCGTTCATACTGCTCATTGCTCCAACAATTACACCTTTCAAATCGTTAAATAATCCGGCGCGTTTTAGTCCCATCATCATCCTGTCGATATGATAAAGATATTCATCAAGATCTTCAATAAACAATATATTGCCTTTTAATTCAGGAAGTGATTTACTTCCCAGTAAACTGTATAAAACAGAAAGATTTCCTCCAACAATTTCTGCTTCAACTTTACCATTTCTATTTAATACATGTGATTTAAACTCATAATTTATTTTGTCACCACTGAGTATTTTGAAAAGTGATGTCAGAGCATCTATTGAATTTTCAGCAAAATTTACAGGCATACTCGAATGCAGTGTTTGAATATTATAAACATTATTTATATGCGAATGTATCACACTGATATCGCTATATCCTGCAAGCCATTTTGGATTTTTTATAAACTTTCCGAAATCTATTTTATCGATTAACCGAACGCAACCATAGCCTCCTCTTGCAAATAATACGGCCTTAATATTATCATTATCAAGCATATATTGTAAATCGGCTGCTCTTAAATCATCATTACCTGCAAACTGATTGTCTTCTGCATTTATGCTTTTTCCCAATTCAACTTTAAAACCATTTTCTTCAATAATTTCTATGGCTTTTTGCAATGTTGCAGAAGTTATTTTTCTGGCAGGAGCCATTATTCCTATTTTATCACCTTGTTTTAAAGATATTGGTAACTTCATTATCAAAGTATTGGTTATTTTTGCGGAAAATTACTAATAATATTTCAATGTCCAAAGATTATAAAAGATATACGATTACTTCTGCTTTGCCTTATGCTAATGGCCCGATACATATTGGTCATCTGGCAGGAGTTTATGTTCCGGCTGATATTTATGCACGTTACTTGAGGATGAGAGGAGAGGATGTTTTGTTTATCGGTGGTAGCGATGAACATGGCGTTCCTATTACCATTAAAGCAAGGCAACAGGGTGTGAGTCCACAGGATATAGTCGACAAGTATCACGGTATTATCAAACAGTCTTTTCAGGATTTTGGAATTTCTTTCGATGTATATTCCAGAACTTCGGCTCCCGTTCATCATGAAACAGCCTCAGAGTTCTTTCTAAAATTATACGAAAACAATAAGTTTATTGAAAAATCCAATGAGCAGTATTTCGACGAAGAAAACCAACAGTTTTTAGCCGACAGATATATCACAGGCACATGCCCTCATTGTGATTATGATAAAGCTTATGGCGATCAGTGTGAGAATTGTGGAACATCACTTAGCCCTTTGGAATTGAAAAATCCTAAATCCGCTTTAAGCGGAAATGTTCCGGTATTAAAAGAAACAAAACATTGGTATTTGCCTTTGGATGATTATGAAGAATGGTTGGACAAATGGATATTACAAGGACATAAATCCGACTGGAAACCAAATGTTTACGGACAGGTAAAATCATGGGTTGACCAGGGTTTGAAGGCTAGAGCAGTAACCCGCGATTTGGATTGGGGTGTAAAAGTTCCATTGGAAGATGCCCCTGGAAAAGTGCTTTATGTGTGGTTTGATGCACCAATAGGATATATATCGGCTGCCAAAGAGTGGTCGGAAAAAACCGGTAAGGATTGGGAAAAATACTGGAAGGATGAAGATAGCAAACTGGTTCATTTTATAGGAAAGGATAATATTGTTTTCCACTGTATTATTTTCCCTGTTATGCTTAAAGCAGAAGGATCATTTATTGTTCCTGAGAATGTTCCGGCCAACGAATTTTTAAATCTGGAGAACGATAAAATTTCAACTTCGCGCAACTGGGCTGTATGGTTACACGAATATTTACAAGAACTTCCCGGCAAACAGGATGTTCTAAGATATGTTTTAACGGCAAATGCTCCGGAAACTAAAGATAACGACTTCACCTGGAAGGATTTTCAGGCTCGCAACAATAATGAACTGCTGGCAATTTTCGGAAATTTTGTAAACCGTACTCTGGTTCTTACCCAAAAATATTTCGATGGTATAGTGCCTGAGGTTGCAGAATTTGATGATGACGCTAAAAAAGTTTTCGAAGAAATTAAAGAGTTTCCAAATACTATTGCAGCAAGTATTGAAAGATACAGATTTAGAGAAGCTTTAGCGGAACTAATGAATTTGGCACGTTTGGGAAATAAATATCTTACCGACAAAGAGCCCTGGAAAATTTTTAAAACCGACCCTGAAAAAGTTAAGGAAATTCTAAATGTTTCTTTACAAATAGTTGCTAACCTGAGTGTTTTAAGTGAACCATTCCTGCCGTTTACTGCTAAAAAACTTCAGGATATGATTAATTTGTCGGGCTTGAATTGGGATGATTGCGGAAGCGCAGATTTATTGAAGGCCGGACATAAATTAAACAAAGCCGAATTTCTTTTCGAGAGAATAGAGGATACAGTAATTGAAGAACAGGTCCAGAAACTGCTTAACACAAAAAAGGAAAACGAAATGAATGAAGCAGCAAAACCTTCAAAAGAAACCATCGAATTTGATGATTTTATGAAGGTTGACATTCGTACAGGAACTATTCTGGAAGCCGAAAAAGTTGCAAAGACAAAAAAACTTCTAAAACTAAAAATTGATACCGGCATCGACCAAAGGACAGTTGTTTCAGGCATAGCCGAATATTATAATGCTGAAGATATCATTGGAAAAAAGGTTAGTGTTTTAGTTAATCTGGCTCCCCGAAAACTGAGAGGTATCGAATCACAGGGAATGATATTAATGGCAGAAGATGCCGACGGAAAACTTTGTTTCGTTTCTCCTACAGAGGATGTAAAAAATGGAAGTGAAATAAAATAATTAATAGCCCGGGACCGAAACCCTGGGCTTTTTTTACCCCAAAAATTAATTTTTAATCATAAAACTCAAAATCCATGAAGTACTTATCAATTATCCTATTTAGTGTATTTGCTTTTTCTAATGTAATAGCACAGGAAAGCCTTATGAAGGCCACAGTTTATTTAACTGATAATCAAACAGTAAAAGGCGATGTTTTTTTGTATGATTCGGAACCTGACAATATTGTACTGGAAAAAGAAAACGGAGAAACCTCACGTATTTTTAATGAAAACATTAAATACATTGAAAATGATGGGAATATTTTAAAGAGTTGTCAATACAACTCCGGGTATCAATTATTTGATGTAATTGTAGATGGCGAAAAAATGAGTCTATTACGAACAACTAAAAATCAGGCAGAAGTTTTTTACATTTACAAAGATGGAAAAGTTTATTTGCTGGAGGGCGGCAGAAAAACAATAGTAAAAGGCTCAAAGACGTATAATACTGATAATTTAAGGTACAGAGGTGTTTTAAAAGTATTAATTAAATCGGAGCCAAAACTTGTTAAAAAAACTGATAATATTAAATACAAAGAAAAGGATTTAGTAGATATTGTTATAGCTTACAATAATGGTAAAATAACATTTTTAAAAACTGAAGAAATAGTCAAAAAAAATAAAACCCCGAATTTGATGATATTCCTGCAATATACTAATGCGGCTACAAATGCCTACTTCTCCTATGATAATCAAACACCCTCTTTCTTTCAGGCGGGTGTTCAATATTATTTTTCCAAAGAATCAAGGCATTCACTTAAATTGGGTTTAGAATATGGTGTTTATACACAGCCCGACAGTGAGTATGATCATTTTTATAATATAGTTGATTTGAATATCAGTTATTATATGGATTTATACAGAATGCGTCATTCAGCAATTTATTTTAATGTGCGAGCAGCTGATTTAACATATATAACAAAAACTGATGACTCTCACTCAAACATTATTATGTTGCCACGAATAAGCCCTGGTTTCGGATTCAAATATCAAATTAATAAGTTTTATTTGTTTGCTGAAATTAATAATATGATTCAATATAAAACAGTTCCATATAACTTCTCTTTCGGAATTACAGTAGATTTATAAATTGCCTTAGTTGTAAAATTTAATAATCTGCTGCGGGTTCAAACCCGGAGTCTAATTGTTTATTTTTCTATCTTAGTGCCTCAATTTTGTATTGTGAAAAAACCAGTTTTAAACATAGGTATTCTTCTTTTATTGGTAATAATATTGCCACCATTATTTTTTACTACTTACGAAATTGGTAATTTGTATCGTAATGAGCAAATGATCGACTCAATTTATGTAAGACAATTGGAGTCGGTAATTTTTTCCATAAATCAGTATTCCGATGATATTGTAAGTTCCTGGGCCAACAAACTGGAACAGGATATTCAAAATAATAAGCTGAAAACCGAAGAAATAGCAAAAAATTTTATCGATAGAAACAAATCGGTGGAGATGCTTTTTATTGTTGATTCTTCAAATATAAATCAGGTATATTTTAAAAATTCCGTAGTAAATTCAGATACTAATAAGGCTGCACTTCAGGAAATAATTAATCAAAACACAAATCAAATTATTCGTTTAAAGCAGTATATGGATGAAGGTTATAGAAAAATACAACCCATAGATATAGATTTACCTAACTCCAGTCTGTTTATTTTTGCTTTTAAAGATGCGAATCAAAACACAAAAGTTTGCGGTATTATTGTAAAAACTTTGGGCTTTATAAAGGAAAATCTGGGACCAAAAATACAGGCTGTTGCCAGAGATGAGTTTTATTTTTCTGTTTTTGATACGGAAACCGGAAATGAAGTTTATTCCAATGAAGTTTATGAAACTGCTGATAAGAACATTAAACACAAAAAGATATTGTGGATAATGCCCGACTACCAGCTTGGTATACAGCTAAAAGGCGAGACCATTGAAGACCTGGTTCAGAAGAGAACACGATTCAATATTTGGGTAATTCTGATAATTGACCTTATACTAATAATTGCCGCAGTTTTTATTTACAGAAGTTTGAGGCAGGAAATGAAATTGGCTCAGTTAAAATCTGAATTCATTTCCAATGTGTCACATGAAATAAGAACTCCTTTGGCAGTTATTAATATGTATTCAGAAACCCTTTCGATGAATAGAATTAAAGATGAAAGCAAAAAGCAAGAGTACTACAACATAATTAATACTGAGGCCAACAGACTTTCGGGAATGGTAAATAAAATCCTTAACTTCTCAAAAATTGAAAGCGGTAAACGAACATATAAATTCATAGAAACAGATGTTAATGAAATAGTTACACAAATTCTGGAAAATTATGAGCATCATTTTAAAAGAAGTGGATTTACATATAATTTTACTCCAAAAGAGAAACTTCCTAAAGTTATGGCCGATGGAGAAGCAATTACCGACGCAATAATTAATCTCATCGATAATGCAATAAAATACAGTAAGGATGAAAAGCAAATTGATATTAGTACTGGGTCAGATAATACAAGTGTTTTTGTAGAGGTTAAGGATTTTGGCCTTGGCATTGATGAGAAATATCAAAAAATGGTTTTCGATAAATTTTACAGAGTTACTGATGGAAACCTGGCTCATAAAGCCAAAGGTTCAGGCATTGGCCTAAGCATAGTTTCTCATATTATGGATGCACATAAGGGATCAGTTAAGTTGATAAGTAAAGTAGGTAATGGAAGTACGTTTATTTTAAACTTCCCTATCATTAAAACATAAATTATGTATCGCATATTAATAGTTGAAGATGAGCAAGCAATGTTAATGGGCCTAAAAGATAATCTTGAGTTTGAAGGTTATCAGGTCGACATTGCCGATGATGGCGCAAAAGGATTCGAAATGATATCAAAAAACGAGCATGATTTAGTATTGCTGGATGTTATGTTGCCAAATATGTCGGGTTTTGATGTTTGCAAAAATGCCCGTAAAAATGGTATTTTAACTCCTATTATTTTGCTAACCGCTAAAGGTGAGGAAATTGATAAGGTGTTAGGCCTGGAACTTGGTGCCGATGATTATATTACTAAGCCCTTTAGTTTGAGAGAACTTCTTGCCAGAGTGAAAGCTTTGTTGCGGAGAACTGAGCAGGCAAATCCTCCAAAGGAGGAAAAGAATGTTAATATTGGCAATATGGAAGTCAGCTTTTCAAACTATGAAGCATGGATAAATGAGCAAACAGTAAAAATGTCACATAAAGAATTCGAATTCCTTCATTATCTATGGAATCAAAAGAACAAAGTTGTTAGCCGCGATGATTTGCTGGATAATGTTTGGGGTACCGATTATGTGCCCTCCTCCAGAACAGTGGACAATTTTATACTTAAGTTGCGACAAAAAATAGAAACCGATCCAAATAACCCAAAAATTATTATTACAGTTCATGGAGTTGGTTATAAACTGATTAACTGATAATTATAATCCAATTCACACTGATTATATCTGAATAATCTTGCTTTCATAAACGTTAAATTATTTTTTGATGACAATTCGTGACATCTCTTGATTTGGAATTGACATTTAGGCTGTTGTGTTGATATAGTTTTGCTTCATAATTAAAAAGTAAAAATTATATAAACTAAAAACATAAAAAGATGAAAACTAGAATACTATTATTAGCAATAGCAATCCTGGGTACAGGTTTACTATATTCACAGCCAAATAGTGATGACAATTCAACTAAATGTGAGAAAAAAGTATTGAGAAAGATTCAAAGAAAAATGAGCCTTATTTCAATGAAAGATTATTTAAAAGAAGGCGAACAAACAAAACTTGTTGTTAAATGCACCGTAAACGAAGACAATGTTGTGGAGGTGACTGAATTAGCTGGCAAAGATGAGGATATGAAAAAAGCAGTAATTGAAACTCTTCAAAACCATCCGGTTAAATGCGACGAATTGAATATTGGTTCTACTTTTACTTTTGTGATGAAATTTGTTCTGATGCCTGTATAAAAAACATAAATAATTTTATAAAAGCGATTTAAATAATAAAAAAAAGTGCTCTCCGATTTTCATTACATTTGTTTTTCGGAGACGCTTTTTGTTAAACAATTAATAGGAAATAATGTCAGCCACCATCAATAATAAGGATTTAAAAAGTATAATAGGCGTAGTTTTTCTAATATGTCTGGTATTTGCCACAACTTCAGCAAGATCTGAAAATTTGAGAGAAGTTGTTAGCCTTGAAGGCAGATGGAAGTTCACTGTTGGTGACGACATCAAATGGGCAAATGTCCAATACAATGATATCGAGTGGGATTATGTTTACGTTCCCAAATCATGGGAAAGTAATGGCTTCGACGAGTATAATGGTTATGCATGGTACAGAAAGAAGTTTCAAATTAGTTCTTCGGTGAATGACAGGTCGCTATTTCTTGTTCTTGGCAAAATAGATGATGTTGATGAAGTTTATTTTAACGGTCATCTTATTGGCGCAACCGGAATCTTTCCTCCTCTGGTAATGACTGCCTATGATGCAAAAAGAAAGTACTATATACCTGAAGATATAATTAATTATGATGGTACAAATGTAGTTGCAGTGAGAGTTTACGATGAATATGACAAAGGAGGAATTGTTAGTGGACCTATAGGTATTTTTTATGATGAAGATAATGATCTGCTCTCGTATGATTTGAGTGGATATTGGGAATTTGAGCCCAGTATTAAAACCTTAAATACGTCTTCTGCAATTTATGGATTGAAAAATGGAGAAATATACGTGCCTGCATACTGGGAAAGTTATGGTTACCCTCTATTGGACGCTAGTGCCACTTATTCAAAAAGTTTTGCCCTGCCTTATGATTTCAATACTGAGGATATAATGATAGTTTTGGGTTATATTGATGATGTGGAAATAGTTTATTTCAATGGTCAATTGATAGGAAAGACGGATGATTTATTAAATAATAATAACAATGATCTTCCTAAAGATTTTCTTTTGAGTGCCTATGATATACCTTCCGATCTTTTTATTAAGGGAGGCTCTAATACCATTAAGGTAAAGGTATTTGATACAGGTGGGCTGGGTGGAATTTATGAAGGCCCTGTAGGCTTAATAAATAAAGATAATTTTCGCCGACTTAAAGGCCGACAACCAGATAAGCCTATTAATGTATGGGATGAAATTTTAAAAAGTATTTTTGATTAATATAACATGAAGTTACTTAAGCAATATATAAAATCAATACTGTTACTGGCAATTATTTTGGCATTAATGCCGGATAATGCAAAAACTCAGCAACTAAGAGAACTTAAAGATCTTAGAGGTCGTTGGAAATTTTCCATAGGAGATAATATGGAATGGGCTGAACCAAACTATAACGACAGCCATTGGGAAAGAATTTATGTTCCTGCCACATGGGAAGAACAAGGATTTCATGGATATGATGGTTATGCCTGGTATCGTTTGAAAATTCAATTGCCTGAAACGCCCGAAAATTCTGCTTTATATCTTAAACTTGGATATATTGATGATGTAGATGAAGTTTTTGTTAATGGATTTAGAATAGGTTTAACTGGCCAGTTTCCTCCAAATTATACTACTGCATACAATGCATATAGAAATTACTTAATCCCTGCTGATATTATTAATAATTCAAAAGAAATTACAATTGCCGTGAGGGTTTTCGACGAAGGTGGAGAAGGAGGAATTGTAAATGGCCATATATCTATTCAAATTGATTTATCATCAGTTATTACTGATTTAAACCTAAGTGGAATCTGGAAATTTAAAACAGGACATTGTTCAGAAATCCCAAATGATATAGATTATGATAATTGGGAGGATATAATTGTTCCAGGATCATGGGAAGATCAGGGATATAAAAATTATGACGGGGTTGCCTGTTATGTAAAAGAATTTGAACTTGCGGGGCAATTTACCAATAAGCATATGATATTGCTTCTGGGGCGTATTGATGACCTGGATATGGTGTATTTAAATGGGAAACTAATAGGGCAATCGGGAGAGTTTAGCGAAGAAACTGTCCACTTCCGCAGAGATACTTATAAACAGTTACGCTCTTACCATATTCCTCCGGGTTTGTTAAACAACAATGGAAAAAATGTAATTGTTGTAAAAGTATATGACAATTATGGAAATGGCGGAATATACGAAGGTTCCATTGGCTTAATAAGTCAGAAAAACTATATACAATATTGGCGAAATAGAAGGAATAGGTAATGTACTTGCAATAACTATAGGAATCAAGAATTAAACAAATAGCCCCGGGTTTAAACCCGGGGCTATTTTGGTTTTCCATTGTTTTATTAGTTGAATAAAAGAAACTAAATTTGAAGAAAATAATTTCTGATAAATAGCAATGAAGATAAGCGTAAAAATACTTCTGTTTAGCCTATTAACTTTGTTGAGTATTTTAACTCTGAATCAATGTAAAAATCAGAAACAGCAAATTACCAAAGCCGATTTTGTTGGTAGCAAAACATGTATTGAATGTCATCAGAGAGCATTTGATGAATGGAATATCTCTGATCATAAAAATGCTATGGATACTGCTATAGCAGAAACAGTTTTGGGCGATTTTAATAATGCAACTTTTACTCGAAATGGATTTACATCCAAATTTTATACTCTTGACAATAAATATTTTGTGCATACTTTAGGTCCCAATGGAAGGGCAGGAGATTTTCAAATATTATACACTTTTGGCTATCGGCCACTACAACAGTATTTAGTTCCTTTTGAAAATGGAAGATTGCAATGTTTGCCAATTGCCTGGGATACTGATAGAAATCTTTGGTATCACCTTGCTGACTCTGTCTATAAAAATCAGGAAATTAAACCTGACGATTGGTTATATTGGACAAATAACGGACAAAACTGGAATGCAATGTGCGCCGAATGCCATTCCACCAATCTTAGGAAAAATTATAATCCCGAAACTCACGTTTATAATACCACATGGTCGGAAATTAATGTAAGTTGTGAAGCTTGTCATGGCCCTTCTTCTGAACATAATAAATGGGCCGAAAATAAAAAATTGCCTTACGAGAACTATGGCTTGGTAGTTCAAACTTCTGATATTACTTCTGAGGAACTTATAAATCAATGTGCTTATTGTCATGCAAGGCGCACCTCATTTACCGATTTTATCCATCCACGAGAGGAAATTTTTGATATTATGAGCCCTCAACTCCCTGTTGAGCCATATTATTTTCCTGATGGTCAAATACTTGAAGAGGATTATGTATATGCGTCTTTCACCCAAAGTAAAATGCATAAAAATAATGTGAGATGTACTAACTGTCATAATCCACATAGTTTAAAATTGAAATTTGATGGGAATAAACTCTGTTATCAATGCCATAAAGAGGAGCAGTATGGTGTTTATGAACATCATTTCCATAAGGATTATAATATGGAAGGAGAGGAGTTGATCCTGGAAAACGGAAATAAAATTGTTCCGGTTGGAGAAGGTTCTTTATGCGTTAATTGTCATATGCCGGGAAGATATTTTATGGGAGTAGATTACCGACGAGATCATAGTATGAGAATTCCCCGACCTGATTTAAGTGATAAGTTGGGAACTCCAAATGCATGTACTCAATGTCATACAGATAAAACTAATAAATGGGCTTCTGAATATACCAAAAAGTGGTATGAAAATCCATATCGAATGCACTTTGGTGAAACAATGTTTTTAGCATATAATGCTGACACCAGTTCAATTGATCAACTTCTTCAAATAATTGATGATGAGATATCATCTGAAATTATTAAAGCAACAGCTACCAGTTATTTGGGAACTTTTCCAAGCGCGGATAATTATGAAAAAAATAAGAGTTTATTATCAAGTAAACATGCTTTGGTTAGAAGAGAAGCTGTTAGAAATTTTAAACCTATTAATAAGGAAGACCTAATTAATTCTCTTTCTCCTTTACTGGATGATTCAACCCTGATGGTGAGAAATGAACTTGTATCGAAATTAACACTAGTAAAACCTAAAGAACTTGATAGCATTAATCAAATAAAATTAAATGCTGCAATTGTGGAATACATAAAAACCATGGAATATACAGCAGATTTTGCCGGCAGCCGTCACAATCTTGGAAACTTGTATGTTAATCTTGGTCAATATGAAAAGGCTATTGAGAATTATAAGGAAGCCTTGAGAATAGATAATTTGTTTTATCCCGCCAAAACGAATTTAGCAATGCTTTATAACAGGCTTGGAAAAAATAAAATGGCTGAAAATCTTTTCATTGAACTAACCCAGCAAAACCCTGAATCAGGACAAGCATTTTATTCTTTGGGTTTATTGCAGAGCGAAATGCAAAAATATGATGAAGCAATTGAAAATTTAACAAAAGCTTCATTATTGAATCCTAATCAGAATAGAATAAAACTAAATCTTTTTAAATTATTATCCTTCGAACAAAATTATTCTGAGGCTTTAGATGTAATTAACAAATGTATAGTTTCTGAACCCCAAAATGCAGAATATCTATTGGCAAAGATTGAACTTCTGATAAAATTAAACAGACTAGAAGAAGCTAAAATAATTGCAAAAAAAATCCTGGAAATATATCCTGAATATCCTGATACAAAATTGCTTCTGGAGTTTGTTAATTCATAAATATTTTGAAAATAAATTTGCATACTGTCAAATTAAAGCATATATTTGACCACGTTTTTTACAAAACAAGCAACAACAAACAACAAATGAAACGGCAAATCACATTATTGATGATGGCTATAATTCTCTGTTCTGCAGATATTTATACCTTTACCCCGAGTTCATATGTGAAAATGAATTTGAATGGTAGTGTTAAGTCTTTAACTGAATTAGAGAACAAATTAAGTTCCGATTCAGATGCTAAAATTATACGTAATTCTACAAAAATATTCGACAATAATGGAAAAATCATCGAATTAATGAAGTTTGAAAATCATAAACTTTTCAGTAGAATTAATTATTATTATTCCGATTCAGGAAATATTAGTTATAGCCAGGAAACAAATGCTGATGGGTCATTATATTTACAGATAAAGTATTTTTATGATGAAGATGGCTATATCAAATCAAAAATATTCGACAGATCGCATCAGAAATCATATAATATAGCCAGACAAAAAGCAGATGTTGAATTTGAAGAATACTATAATAATTTATTTACTAAAATTCAATACAAATGTGATTACAAAGGCTACAAACTTGAAGAGGAGTATTTAAAAGACAATGAAGAACTAACAAGAAAACTTACATACAAATACGATTATAAGTATAATTTGGTTGAACTTAAAATTTACAACAGTAAAGGGCAAGTCGATAAGAGGATTAAATATCGTTATAATAAGTATAATGATATTTCAGAAAGCAAAACTTACATTAGTAATCGACTTGCCCTTACATCAACCTTTACTTATAGTTATGATGATAATGAGAATTGGATAAGCAGAACTGAAAAACGGAAACTACAAGAAAATCTATTTACTACTAGCATTGACAGCAGCAACATATTAACGCAAAGAATAATTACATATTACGGTAATTAGACAAGGCATATGTATACAATGTTAAATGAGAACATGAAGCAATTCCTGCAAAGGCTTTTGCCGGGAATTATTTTTTTAATGGCAATTTGTTCAACCAATGCACAGGTTGGCATATTGACATTGAATCCCCATGCATCATCGGCATTGGAAATTTTCTCAATAAATAAAGGTTTGCTGATACCTCGTATTTCCCTAACTGTAGATCTAAGTAATCCCAATCCTGTAAGTTCTCCGGCTAACGGCCTTTTAGTATTTAATACCGGAGCATCTCAATCTATCGGGTTTT
This sequence comes from Bacteroidales bacterium, assembly GCA_041554435.1. GTDB lineage: Bacteria > Bacteroidota > Bacteroidia > Bacteroidales > F082 > BM524. Next base: position 2,539 of record JBFFLX010000080.1, on the reverse strand, counting down.
ATTATTGGAATGGAAGTAAATGGGTTTTATTAAAGACCCCCAATCAAGAAGAAATTACCGGCCCCGCAAGTTCAACGGATAATGCTGCCGTTAGGTTTGATGGGACTACCGGAAAAATAATTCAAAATTCAGGAGTAATTATCAATGATAATGATGAAATTAGTGAAGTAAATAATTTAGGAGTTTCGGAAATTAGATTAACAACATCACCATCAACAGGCTTAATACTGGTTTCCGATGTAAATGGAAATGCTCAATGGGAAACGGCTCCTCCGGTTGATGTAAAACATAATAATACTTTGGTTACTGCTAATGTGGATAAACTGAATTTCGAGTCGGGAATAAAAGTTTACGATGAAGGAAATAACCAGGCAAAATTGGTATTCTTTAAGAAAAATGTTACCAATGATGTAATACAGGTTTCCTCAATAGATTCAACAGATTTAAATGATTTAATTTCATTTGTTCCCATCGTATGGAATTATGAAAGAGAGAAAAATGCATTTACATTTAATCACTCAAATACTACTAATCCGGAGAGAATTGGAGTAAACAGGGGCGGTATTTACGAAGTAAACTTCATGTTTAGCGTTGTAAATAAGACGATTATGCGTAAGACTTTAAGAGCCAGATTGAGGAAAAACGGAAGCACTTTTGTCGATCATGTAACTTCCTATTCATTTTCATATCACGAAGAAGATGACAAAATTACACATGCCAGTTCGTCTTTCCTCATAGAACTTAACCAAAATGATTATATAGAATTGGTGGTAAACGGACAAACAAATTCGGGTCCTATCAGACTAAGACCATATGAGAATTTATTTTTTATGAGATTTATACGATCAAATTAAAGGAAAAAAAATGAGGCGTTTACATAACATATTGTGTATTATTTTACTGTTATCAAGTATAACAGCAATGTCGCAGATAGGAATCCAAACGGATACTCCTGATGCTTCTTCTGCCTTAGATATTGTTTCCAGCGATAAAGGAGTATTAATACCGCGTGTTTCATTAAGCACTAACTTGTCGAGCCCTTCACCGGTAAGTTCTCCTGCAACAGGTTTGTTGGTTTATAATTCAGGCTCTAACCAGGAAGAAGGCTTTTATTTTTGGAATGGTACACAATGGCGACATTTAAAACCCGATGAAGATTCAGATGTAGAAGGTCCCGCCTCATCCACCGATAATGCAATTGCACGTTTCGATGGTACTGCAGGCAATAAAATTCAAAACTCAGGAGTAATTTTAGATGATAGTGATAATATTAGCGGTGTAAATAAAATTACAACCGCAGCTTTTACTATGCCTACCAATGCCGGTGAAGATTATGTTCTTGTGTCCGATGCCACCGGAAATGGTACTTGGCAGGAAGCACTTCCGCTGGATGTAAAAGAAGATGATATTTTAGTAGTAGATAATGTAAACTCATTGAATTTTACCGGCGATGTAAGTGTTACTGATGATGGCAATAACCAATCAACAATTGCTGTTACCTCACCCGATATCGACGAAGAAATTATACAATGTTCATCAACCTCTACTCAAAATGTAAATGATTTAATTACAGCAGTAAGTATACCCTGGAATGTGGAAGATTTTAAAGATGCAATTGCATTTACTCATTCAAATACTACTAACCCAAGTAGAATTTATGTTATAAATGATGGTATTTACGAATTAAACTATATGTTCAGCATTGTTAATGATGATAACCAGCGTAAAACAATAAGATCGAGATTAAGAAAAAACGGAACTACTTATATTAATGGTAGCGAATGCTATTCATTTACTTATTCAAAATTTGATGATAATTCTACTCATGTAAGTAGTTCGTTTTTGGTGGAACTAAATGCCGGAGATTATGTCGAAGTTATGGTAAACGGTCAAACTAATTCCGGACCGGTTTATATGCTTTCGGAGGAAAATTTAATATTTATGAGAATTTTGAGAACCTGGTAATATGGCTAAACTATTGAAATACTGTTTTATATTGCTTTTTATATTTGTTGAAAACACAAATATATCAGCTCAGTTTATAATTAAACCGGGTAGCAGTGTAAGTATAAAAAATAGTGGAGAACTTTATATAAATACCAATTTAACTTTATATTCTAATTCCAGTGGATCAGGTCATCTGGCCGATCAAACATCAGGTGGTAGTTTGACTGTAACATCCAATATACTTATTGAAAGATATATTTCCTCTTCAGGCTGGCATAATGTGGGGTCTCCTGTTTCCTCCTCAGGGAGTAGTTTATTCTCCGGAACGGATATGATATTTTATTATGATGAAACGAAGGTTCAAAACGATTGGAATTTTGGCTGGGTATGGTATCCATCAGGAAGTTTTACAAATTTTAAAGGCTATGACATTTACCTTGATGCCGGTGGACAAACAATAAATTATACTGCTTCAAACTCATCAGGACTTAATACTGGTTCTTTCTCCATAAATATTACAAATACTGATGTTCCCAATGGAGAGACCGAGAATCATAAAGGATGGAATTTAATAGCAAATCCATATCCATCT
>JBFFLX010000079.1:0-15726 GCA_041554435.1 Bacteroidales bacterium | reverse complement strand
GTCAACTGTCCAGATGTAATCGCTGTATTCACTGTATGCCACAGTATAAATACCATTATCGTATTGGCAAACCAGTTCATCACCTGTAATGGAAGGTGCCGGCTCACTATAAACCATTACTTCCAGGCTTGGGCCTGAAGGACCAGCTCCACATTCGTTTTCACCACGGGCTGCAATTTCAGCAATACCTTCATAATCAGCATTCCATGTAACTGTAGCTTCGGTAGTTTCTCCCTCAATGGTACCTGCCTCTTCTGGGCTAATTGTCCAAATATAACTTAAAGCACCTTCAATTTCGGTAACAGTATAATCTGAAGTTTCTTCCATGCAAATGCTTTCAGCTCCTTCCGGAGTTTCTGCTATGGCAGGAAGACTTTCGAGTGTGATAATTGCGTCACCTATCATAAAAGTAGTACAGGTTCCATTATCTCCGCTGGCTGAGTAGTATCCACCATCAGTAAAGAATCCGAAACTAATTTCACTGCCTGTACCTGCAATTGGTCCTGCCACTGTGTTTCCATCATGGAAAAGTGAATAATCCACTCCTGTTTCCGAACCTGATAAAGTAATTTCAACACCATCGCCACCTTCGCAGGCGTCTCCACCTTCAGAAAGGCTGAACTCAAGAGGTGCTGTTGATAATGTACAAGACAATTCATTCGACCATACACTGGTGCCACAGGAGTTAGATGCCTGAACTTTGATAGTGTAGTCGCCAGTATACGTGCCACTTGAATAGAAAACTGCTGAATTCGAACTCCCAGTAATACTTCCTGCATCAGCAGGATTTACTTCCCATGTGTAAGTGTCGGCATATAATACTTCATTGGTAGAATAATTATATTGTTCACCTGCACAGCCCTGAGTATCTCCTGTAGGTGTATCAGGTTGAGTTGGAGTATCATTTACAGTTATCATATCGGTAACGGTGTAAGTATCAGAATCCGAAGCGTTTGTTACTGTAAGACTTACATCATAAACTCCGGCAGTATTATAAACAACAGTGGGATTTTCATCAGTAGATGTTGCAGGAGTACCGCCTTCAAAAGTCCAACTGTATGATGTAGCACTTGACGATTGATTAATAAAGTTAACTGTTCCACCAACACAAACTTCTACTACATCGCTGCTGAAATTTGCGCTTAAAATACCAGGTATTGCTATTGTTGAAGTCCAACCATTAAGAAAGCCAATAGTAGTAATTGCTCCGGTTGTTAAATCAACAGTATTAAGGGTATTATTAAATGTAAAAGAATCGTAAGTTGTTAAATACATTGTTGAATTGGCCTGACAATAGTCCATTCCATGGCCCAGTCCTGCTCCTCCCAGTCCTGTTGGACCAATAAGAGTAACTGAACCGTCTGTTTTATCAATTTCATAAATACTGGCGCTTGAAGATAAACTCATTCCATACATCTGACCATTATCATCGTTAATAGCAATACAACCAAATGCTGTTACAGTTGTTTGTGTGCCAACAAGTGTATATGTTGCATTTGTGAGGTCAACGATATGAAGAGATGATTCACCTGCAGCTATACCATAACAACTCATTGCATACATAGTTGAACTGCTTTCGTCATAAGCCATTCCTACCCATATATGATTGGCAGGTGGTGCAATCGTTCCAATAAGAGTTGCGGTTCCTGTTATTGTATCAACAGTGTATAAAGTATTATCGCTTTCTTGAATAGCGTATAATACTCCATTGGGGCCAAAATCGCTACCGGTATAATAGCCTGTTCCGATATCGGTTATAGTAGCATCAGTTAAATCAATTTTACTAAATGTTGAACCAATGGCGCTAGTGATAAATCCATTTTGACTATAAACACTTATGTTTATCAGTAATGCAAAAAGTACTAATTTTAATTTTATCATAAAGTTTTTATTAAATTTCTATTTTGCTTATTTTACAATAATTATTTTTTTATAAATTGTGATATTATTATCTGTTTTAAGACTTAGAATATAAACACCAGCTTTAATAGCAGAGATATTTTTTTCGATTGAATATGACCCATCGATAAGTATTTCAGTGGAAGTAAAAATTCTTTTGCCATTCGAATTCATCAGTACTATTTCTACTTTATTAGCCGGAATATTATTTAAACTTATGCTTAATTTATCGCTGGCAGGATTTGGATAAACAGAAAATTCACTCTCGCTTATTGCTTGTATTCCAACACACTGATCTATTGTTACTTCAAAAGTTTCGGAAACACCTTCACAGGCATCAGTTTTTGTTTCGGTAACATCAACAGAATTAATACTACCCTGTTCAGCAGTCCAGTAAACAGTAATTTCATTGGTTCCTTCACCCTCGATAATATTACCGCCGTCAACTGTCCAGGTGTAATTGCTGTATTCACTGTATGCCACAGTATAAACACCATTATCATACTGGCAAACCAGTTCATCGCCTGAAACTGAAGGTGCCGGCTCACTATAAACCATTACTTCCAGGCTTGGGCCTGAAGGACCAGCACCACACTCATTTTCACCACGGGCAGCAATTTCTGCAATGCCTTCATAATCGGCATTCCATGTAACTGTAGCTTCGGTAGTTTCTCCTTCAATAGTGCCGGCTTCTTCCGGATTTATTGTCCAAACATAACTTATTGCCCCATCAATTTCTGTAACGGTATAATCGGATGTTTCTTCCGTACAAATGCTTTCAGCTCCTTCCGGAGTTTCTGCTATGGCAGGAAGACTTTCGAGCGTGATAATAGCATCACCTATCATAAATACATCACAATAACCATTATAAGCTGTGGCCGAATAATAGCCAGCTTCAGTAAATACACCAAAACTCAAAACATCACCTGTTCCGGCAATAGGACCTGCAACAGTATCACCATTAAAATGTAAATAGTAATCCACTCCGGTTTCCGAACCGCTAAGAGTAATTTCAACTCCATCGCTACCTTCGCATGCATCGCCACCTTCTGAAATGAGAAATTCTAAAGGTGCCGGATTAAGTGTACATAATAATCCGTTCGACCATACTCCATTTCCGCATGCATTAACAGCCTGAACAGTAATTGTATAATCACCTGAATAGGTTTCTTCCGAGTTAAAATATCCTGTTGTGGAACTACCACTCATGCTTCCTGCTGCAGCTGGACTCACTTCCCAAACATATGAATCGGCATTTGGAACCGGGTTAGTTGTGTATTCCATATCTAATCCAGCACAGGCAAGTGTAGTTCCAATTGGAGTATCTGGCTGACCTACACTATTAACAACAGTAATATAATCATACATAGTTATACTATTTGTTGAAGAACCATCAGATACTTCCAAAGTAACATCGAATGTACCTTCAGTATTGTAGGTAATGGTTGGGTTTTGATCTGTAGATGTGCCAGGTGTTCCACTCTCAAAAGTCCATGTCCAACTAGTTGCCCCTGTACTCAAATCTGTGAAATTGACACTACTTCCGACACAAACCACCACCTCATCAGAAGTGAAGTTGGCAATTAATGGCATGCTTTTTCTCTTAATCATTCCACCCGATCCGCATGCAAATACTGTATTGTTAGCAGTAGTTTTAATTTTGTAAATGTGAGAACTGCCTGCACCATCATCTTCCATCGACCAGTTGCTTCCACTATCAGTAGTTTTATATATATTTTCATCGGTACCACCCATATAGGCGCTGTCGGAATTAAAAACATGAGCCCCCTGAAAGTTTTCATATCCAGTAGCAAAAGTTTGCCATGTGGAACCACCATCGGTAGTCGACATTATTTTTCCATCTTCACCTCCAACAATTCCAAAGTTGCCATCAAAGTCAACTCCCATAAAATAATATGTAAAAATTCCTGAATAGATTTCTGACCAACTATTACCACCATCTGTGGATTTGGAAATTTTTTCATCACCACCAACAGCATAAAGTGTTGTGGCGTTGGCATAACAAACATCTTCGATTCCGTGGTTGATTCCGGTCGCTGTTGTCCATGTAGTTCCTCCATCGCTGGTAACATAAATTACATTGCCTGACGAATTTGTTATTGCCGCAGCCACTCCATTATTTGCATCATAAAACTCTATATCTTTAAAGTACCAATTGTCGGAACCTACTGTCATTGTTGTCCAGGTGGCTCCACCATCGGTGGTTTTTGCAAAATAATTGTTCCATCCTGCAACAAAACCTGTTGTTGCTGAAGTAAAACAAACGGCTTCAATACCATCCTGGGAACTTCCACCCAATACCTGAGTCCAGGTATCACCACCATCTGTAGTTTTAATAACAACACCTTCAGCATTATAGGTATACTGCATTCCGGCTGCATAACCAACATCATTCTGGCTGGGAGGGAAACTTATATCAAACAATATATAAGATGTTCCTGTGGTTAATGTTTCCCAGATTTGTGCATTTAATATTGTGCTAAGCATTAATAAGCCTAATGTTAACGTAAAGTAAATTCTTTTCATATCAATTTTTTTTTGATTTTGGTTTACTATTATTTCTTTCTTTCGATATTGCGTCGATAATTTTTTTCATGGCACTGGCGCCATCTTTCGAGTTTTCAATTATTTTATCTAATTGCTTTTCTATCGAATCGTCAGTATTTTCTTTTTCCGACATAGTTTTAAATTTCAAATTCAAGTGCAAATAACACCTCTAAATAATGAGTTTGAAAATTTATTGGACATACTTTATGTATACTATAGTCTTACAAATACTATACACATGCATATAATAGTATGAAAATCAGGATTATAACAAAAAGAAATTTATGGGTTTAAAGTTCTGCCAGAAGAGAATACAAGCTTTCATCTGAACTTAAATTCATCTTTTTTCGTAGTCGATAGCGTGCTACACCTATACTATTTATCGATTGATAAGTAATGGCTGCAATCTCTTTTGTGGACATATTTAGTTTAAAAAATGCGCATAATCTTATCTCATTTTGCGATAAGTTTGGGTACTTTTCATTAAGATTTTTATAGAAACTTGTATATACTTCCTGGAAACGAACTTCAAATTCTTCCCATGAAAACATTTTGGAGTTATTATCGAGTTCCTTAATAAGTTCCGCTATGCGTGCTTTATTTTCAGTTTTGGCTTCAATTTTTGCTTTTTTCAGTTTTTCTGATATGCTTATTATAAATTCATTTTTCCTTAGAAGATACATCACATAAGTAGTAAGTTCCTTATTAGTATGTTCCAGTTTTTCTTCTAAAACCTGATGTGCCAATTTAGCTTTTTTCTTTTTGTTCTTTTCGAGTTTAAGTAACACAAATAATAGGGCAATACCCAATAAAAATATGGAAGCCGCCAATATTAAATAAAGATTATTCTTTTGTTCTTTTTGAAGTCTTAACTGATGCTGCAATTCGTTGGCATGAAGTTTTGATTCATATTGAAGTTTCATCTCCAGCTGTGTAATTTTTCTTACTGTAGACTGGCTGTTAAGGCTGTCGGAATATTTTTTGAAAATTATCTGGTAGTCGAGGGCTTTTTTAAAATCATTTATTTGCTCATAATACTTGCTAATATAATTTGCCGATTGCGACATAAGTCCAATGTCGCCACTTTCTTTTGCTATTTTATAACCTTTTTCCAGATTAATAATTGCATTATTAAAATCTTGCTGACGAAATTGAACAATTCCTTTATTTATAATTGTTTCTGCAAAGAAAATAGACTTTAAACCTGATACAACCTTACCTAGTTTTAGTTGAATATCAATACTTTGATCAAGATATTTAAGAGCATCATCCAAATTATTTCTATACATTTCCAGCAAGCCAAGTTTTAATAAAGCATGAGCCTCTCCTTCTTTTAAATTTATTTTTTTGAAGAGTTGTAAACCTTCCAGATAATAAGTTTTTGCTATTTCATAGTTTCCTAGTTCAATATAAATTGAGCCTATATTGGTAGTTGTGCCGGCAATTTCAATGCTATCGTTATTAGCCTTAAATAAGTCTAAAGCTTTAGTATAAAGTTCCAGCGCTTTATCAATATTATTTATGTATTTATTAATTACTCCCATATTGTTATTTAGTCGTGCAAGAGTAGAATTATCCACCTTGGTTTTAGTTGAAAGTTTAACGGCTTTATTATAACTTTCAAGGGCCTCAGGGAGATTATCTCTGTCGATATAAATGTTTCCTAAATCCATGTAAACGGAAAGTAAAATATGGTTTTCTTCTTCGTAATTTATTAGAATTTGTTCTGCTTTTTTAAATTCTTCCACAGCCTCAGTTATCCTATTATTGCTGATATAAATTTTTCCTGTTAAGCGATGGATTTTGCCTGTAAGAACTTCTGATTCTGTTTTCTCGGCCAATTTTAATGCCTCCCGGGCCAATAGTAAAGATGTATCGATTTTGCTATCAAGTTTCTCGAAGGCTAACTGATATAATAAATCTGCTTTTAATTCTACCTGATGAGTTTGTTTTATAAGGTTTAAAAGGCTGTCACCTGAGTTTTCTCCTTTAATACTCAAACTTAATCCAAGCAGAAGAATGAAAATTATTTTTCTTATTATAACCGAAACTCGCATGCCTATATTGGTAATTAATAACAAATATACTGTTTTTTTGGGCAATTTTGGTTATTTCCAGATAATTGAATTGCAGTAATTTACATCTTAACTCAATCAACTAATCTGATAATTTTACTTTCTCCGGCATTAATATCAAACCAAAAAATAATATCATTTCCTGACCGTTTTTGTTGGGGTTTCAGTCTGTCAACAACTACAAAATTTGCTTTGCTGGCAAATGAAATACCTTTAATGTCGCGACCAGATTTATTGGTAATTTTTATCCTTCCATCTGTAAGCAGAAGGTATTCAACAGATTCTGTGCTAATACGATAATCTAAAAATTTCTGGATTGTAGTTAGATTTAATTCGCCTTTATCTCTGTAATTTGCCATTAGTTCAAGAGTGGCATTAAAGCCCGGCTGTGCAACTATTACCGAATCGGAATCAAACTTCCAAAAACCCTTTTTGGGATCTACCCATGCTGGATAGCAATGATTTAATTTTACCGACCAATTATCCACAAAATCATTCATCACATCTTTATTGAAATAAAAATTCCACAAATTCTCATTCTCAACAAACAGTACATTTGGAGTTTGCCAGTGATAAATATTGTCGGTTTTAGTTTTGTGTTGCCAAAAATCGGGACTAGGATAATTGTTTCTCCAACCAGAAAATGGTTTTTCAATACTGTTTCCGAAACCCATATTAAGGAATGTAAAATACTCCTCATAATATGCATTATGTAAATATTTAACCCCATATTTTTCCCATAAATCCATTGCATACCAAGGAGAGGATTTCAAACTACCATCACAAATAAGATCTTCTCTGTTGTTTTGTGGGCCATTATTGTTGCCGTGATCAATCCATGAGGGCGAACCAAATTGCTCTTGCATATATTTTAGTGCCTCCTCTAGTCTCTCTCTTGTGGTAGTGTACTGTTCGGGTGTATGTAAACAAATTTCAATTCCTTTTTTATGTATTTCCTCAAGAAAATAATTAAATGCAGTATCTGTTTTTATGGTCGATTCAAGGCTGTTAATAAGCCCGTGAGACGCTTCTCTATTATTTATACTATCCGGATTATCGTAAAATACACTTTTGGTAACAGGGATATTATATTTTACAAAACCACCTATGGCCGAATCAGAATTTGAAATCTCTTCACTACCATAATATGTTGCTTTATTGGTACTTATATCAGTATAATCAGCATGTTCAGTCCAAATATAAGTGGCTTCAAAGCCATCAGGATTTTTCATGAAACGTGCTATACTTCCATTTTTTCTTCCGGCATAAGCCGAAAATTTGTTAATAGTTTTATCCCAAAACTTATATGAACTTTGTGATTGTTCAAGTTTATAATTATTGCTGTCGGGCATCAAAGGAAATCGGAAAAACGGATGATCTTTTTCCCAATCTAAATTTATTAAAATCTGTGATTTCTCTTTACAATATTGAAGAGAAGACACATCCGGGCAATGATAAATATGAAAAGAATTTTCATTCTCGCCTGTCTTTAATCCTTCCTTGTCGAGCCAATATTCATCACCAATATATGAAGTTTGAATTTGCCTGTTGAATTTATAAATTTCTGTTGCTGGCTGGGCAACATCAAATACCAGAGCGGAGCGATTAATTTCAGTGTATTTTTTAAATCTTTGCCGGGTTTCAAAATCAATTCCGGATGAATAACTATCGCATATTAATTTCAATTTCAGGTTTATAAATTTGTTGTTTCCTCTGAAAACCAAAATTGTTTTACCGTTTTTTCTCCTTATATTTTTAAGTTCTAACGAATTAATAAAAGTCTGTTTAATATCGTCAATCTCTGAAATCCACCTTATATTATTAATAATCGGCTCCATATTTTTTCCGTAAACGGAGATGGAATTTTTTTCATCATCAAAGTAGATAGAATAATGCGTATTAGAAAATAAGTATGATGAATTTTCGACTGCAGCAGAAACACTATCCATATCAATATCCGGAATGTAGGACTGACCGCTGAGTTTTTCAAATTCTATTTTCAAATCATCTATACCAATTTTATTTTTTCCTTTCGGGTTCCATAAAAAGGCTTTTAGTTTTCCATTTATTGCAATTTCGGACGGAATATTTACCGAGTCACGGAACATAAACCATTTTTCTTTTTCCAAAATTAATTCGCCCACAGGCAATCCTTTCCAGAAAATTTCATTGGAGTTTATTGTAATAATAATTACGAATATAGCTTCCGGAAAACTTGTATCGGCAATCGTCCATCCCTCAATTTTCATTTTGATATTATTGGACTTTAGGTTTTCGGGAAAGCCCATTTCAACTCCCAAACCGTATGGTTCCAACGAATCGGTTAATGAAAAACGATATCCCGAATGGCCCAGACCGGTTACATAAGTTGAGGAGCCTATCCAGAAATCTTCATAATAATCTTCCTCAAGTGTGTTTTCAAAAACCTGAGATTTAAGATTTTGACTTAATGATAAGCAAAATATAGTAAGAATAAGTATAATTGAAATACCTCGATTTCTGATTGTCATTTTTAATTTCCTCTGTTAATAAAAGCAGATAATTTACTTTTTCACCAAAAATACTAAATAGCTTTATGTATCATGAATAGAAGTTGTCTTTTTTTTAGAAATAAAAATTTATTCACTTTATAATAAGATTTTTTATGTTGAGATATAGAAATCAGAAGATTTTTTGATTTTTTACGTAAAAATAATTTTTGTCAGGCGGTTAGTATGCTTGTAAATAACAGAATAACAAATACATACATCATTAAAAATTTTTAATCATCGTAATTAAAAAAGATATAAAATTGCAAAAAAATTAAAAGATTTTAAACTGATAAAAATATTTTAGTTTCTCTTTACGAGATGAAAACAAAAAACACTGTTAAGTCGATTTCTTCTTCGTTGCAAGGGGATTTCGACGAGCCACCACCTGCAGGTTCAACTTGCAAAAAATCGATAAAACTTCACGAATCCTTATTGCGCTATAACAAACCTGACTTTTCAATTTCGGAGAGTTCAAGAATGTTTTTAAAAAAACATTTTCCACAGGCAACTGATACTGAATGGACAGATTGGAAATGGCAGTTACGCAATAGTTTTAATTCATTTCAGGCACTGGAAAGGATAGTTAAATTATCTGATGATGAGAGCATATTTAAAGAGCAGGCATTAAATCTTCCCATAAGAATAACACCTTATTATGCTGGATTAATCAGTGAATTTAACTCCATGCAAGCCATACGAAGAACTATGATTCCTGTTTTCGACGAATTAATCGTTTCCGAGGGTGAGGAATCCGATCCTCTGGGGGAAGAGCATGATAGTCCGGTTCCTCGTATTGTTCATCGCTATCCCGATAGGGTATTATTTCTGGTAACCGGATTTTGCTCGGCATTTTGCAGATATTGCACGCGTTCGCATATGGTTTCGAAAGCAGATAAAATGCATGCCAGACAGTCGGAAATTGATATTGCAATTGATTATATTTCAAAGCATAAACAAATACGTGACGTACTAATATCAGGAGGCGATCCGCTTACTTTAAGCGATAGTAAGCTTGAATATATTTTATCAAAATTGAGAGCGATCGAACATATTGAATTTATTAGGATAGGCACCAAAGTTCCTGCCGTAATGCCTATGCGTATAAGTCCGGCATTGATAAAAATTCTGAAAAAATATCATCCTTTATTTATGAGTTTGCATTTTACTCATCCCGACGAAATTACTTTGGAAACTAAGGAAGCCTGCAATCGGCTTGCAGATGCGGGAATACCACTGGGTAGCCAAACAGTATTGATGAAAGGTATAAATAATAGTGTTGAAATTTATAAATCGCTTTCTCATGAATTACTAAAAATAAGGGTAAGGCCATATTATTTATACCAATGCGATCCTATACCGGGCTCAAAACACTTCAGAACTAAAGTGCAGGATGGCATCGATATTATTAAAGGTATGAGAGGATTTACCTCAGGCTATGCTATTCCTCAATTTGTTATTGATGCTCCCAAGGGTGGGGGTAAAATACCTATTTTACCTGACTATGTTGTTGGAAATGAAGATGGTGATCTGATTCTTAAAAATTTTGAGAATAAACTTTTTCGTTATCCTGATTATTGTTGATTTTCTCATTTCTTAAAAAACTAATTTCACAAAAATGAAAATTGGACTCACATATGACTTGCGTTCCGAATATTTGAAAATGGGTTATTCGGAAGAGGAAACTGCTGAATTCGATCAGGAATCAACTATAGATGCAATTGAATCAGCCCTTAATAATTTGAATTTCGAAACCCAAAGAATAGGCCATATAAAGCAATTAGTAAATGAACTCGCTTTAGGAAATACATGGGATTTGGTATTTAATATTTGTGAAGGTATGTATGGCAACGGAAGAGAATCGCAGGTTCCTGCTCTTTTGGATGCATACAGAATACCCTATGTTTTTTCCTCTCCCCTGGTACTTGGACTTACTCTTGATAAGTCGCTTACAAAAAGAGTGCTACGCGATGCCGGCATAAAAACAGCAGATTTCTATTTGGTACATAAACTCTCTGATATTGCAAAAAATAAACTGCCATTTCCTCTATTTGTTAAACCTGCGATGGAAGGAACGGGGAAAGGTATAAATGAAAATTCAATAGTAAATAATCATAAAGAATTAGAGCAGCAATGTGATTTCTTACTTAATGAATATAATCAGGCAGTTTTAGTAGAAACATTTTTAAATGGTCGTGAATTTACGGTAGGTATTGTGGGCAGTAAAGAAAATGCCAAAGCCCTTGGCGGTATGGAAATTGTTTTAAAAGACAACTCAAAAGATTTAATTTACTCCTATGTTAATAAAGAACAGTGCGAAGATTTTATTAATTATATTCCCATCAAAGGACCTGAGAAAATTTTATGCGAAAAACTAGCTTTGGATGCATATAAAATTCTGGAATGTGAAGATGCTGCAAGAGTTGATATCAGAATGGATGCTATGGGAGCACCTAACTTTATAGAAATTAACCCCTTGCCGGGTATGCATCCTGAACATTCAGATTTGCCTATTCTATGTAGTTTAAATGGGATAAACTATTTGCAATTAATGGAAATGATATTGGATTCGGCTATTAAAAAATGTCGTAAAGATGTTTTAATTACAATAAAATGAAAAAAGTAGTAATCTTAATAAACGCAATAAGCAAAAATGCCGGTCCTGATGAATTAGATGTTTTGGATCAGGCATGTTTGATAGAAAGTGCTTTAGACGAACTTTCATATAATCATCAGCGCTTATTTGTGGATTTAAATTTAGAACGTACAAGTGAGCGATTAAAAGCAATAAAACCTTGTTTTGTGGTAAATCTTGTTGAAAGCCTGCAAAACGATGCGAAATTAATACATCTTATCCCTTCATTGTTGGAGCACCTGAAAATACCTTTTACCGGCTGTTCAACAAATGCAATATTTATAAGCACTTATAAAACACTTACAAATAAATTGCTTAAATCGGCAGGCTTACCTGTCCCTCATCAGCTTATAAGCTTAAAAAAAGATAAATTTATAAGTAATATTAAATATATTGCAAAGCCAATTTGTGAGGATGCTTCAGTTGGAATTTCCGACGAAAATATTATTGAAGGAAGTGAAATATCTGCTAAAGCATTCCTGGATAAGCATGCAGAGATGGAGTTTTTCTTCGAAGAATATATAGAAGGTCGTGAATTTAATATTTCTGTTCTGGCAAGTAAATCAGGCCCTGAAGTACTGCCAATTCCGGAAATAATTTTCAATAATTTCCCAAAAGAGAAGCCTAAGATTATTGGTTACGATGCAAAATGGAATGAGCAATCGTTTGAATATAAAAATACGTTTCGTGAATTTGGTTTGGAAAGTGCTGATGCTGAATTGGCAGCAAACCTGAAAAATATATGCCTGGATTGTTGGGAAGTACTAGGTTTGAGAGGATACGCCAGAGTTGATATTAGAGTTGATAAAAAAGGCAAAATATATATCATTGAGGTTAACGCAAACCCCTGTTTATCAGAAGATGCAGGATTTTATGCCGCATCAAAAAAAGCAGGTTATAGTTTTACCGAAGTTTTTCAGAGAATAATAAAAGATAAATAATGAAAACTTATAAGTTTAGAAGAAAGGTGGATTTTTCTGATCTGAATACTGTTGACGAAATAGTTACTTCCACCGGGTTTTTTAATAAAGAAGAGATATCTTTTGCAGTGGAAATGGTAGACGACAAACTCAATAATGGTGAATTGAGTTCTTATGAATTTATTTTTTTAGATGATGTTAACGGAAATACTCATGCATATACCTGCCATGGTAAAATTCCGGGAACCAAGAACTCATACGCCCTTTACTGGATTGTAGTACATGAAAATCATAGGAATTGCGGACTGGGTAAAGTACTGCTGAAGGAAACGGAAAAAGATATCTTCAAAGCAGGAGGAAATGCCATTTATGTGGAAACATCCTCAAGAAAACAATATGATCCAACACGGAAGTTTTATTTAAATAACGACTATATCCAAAAAGCAGTCTTTGAAGATTATTACGATCTTAATGATGATTTGGTATTTTTTGTGAAAAAGTTTTGATTTGCATAAAAAGCAATATTAATTTTGACTGAATATTGATAAAAATGAGTTGGCAATCATCAATAATTATGCTTTAGTTTGCAAAAAAATTAGGAATGGAATTATTTGATACTTCTTCAGTTTGGTTTACCTACGGAACTTTACCTTTTTTAATATTCTTATCCAGAATTATTGATGTTTCACTGGATACTTTAAGAATTGTTTTTATTTCAAAAGGCGATAAAATTATTGCACCTGTATTGGGATTTTTCGAGATTCTTATATGGCTTATGGCAATTACCAGGATAATGCAAAACCTCGACAATGTTGCCTGTTATATTGCTTATGCAGGAGGATTTGCTGCCGGAAATTTCATTGGTTTGAAAATAGAGGAGAAACTGGCAATGGGAGTCCAGATGTTTAGGATTATTACCCAGAGAGATGCTTCTTTGCTTATAGATTATCTTTCAGAAAGCGGTTTTGGTGCTACATCTATTGAGGCAAGTGGTATAAACGGGAAGGTTCATGTTATTTACTCGGTAGTGAAAAGAAGTGAAAACAAGAGGATGATTGAGATTATCAATAAGTTTAATCCCAATGCTTTTTACTCTATTGAAGACATCCGAAAAGTAAATGAAAAAAACCATACTGTGGGTACTAGCAAAAATAAAATTATCCCTCGATGGATGAGAAAAGGGAGATGATATTTTCTTATATACGTTTTTATAGGAACGCGGATGACGCAGATTTAGCAGATTGACACGGATTTGTTTTGTTAAATCAAAAACATCTTATTTATATTTTTAATAATAATTGATTTAGACTTAAACGGAATAGAAACTCGGAACTAATATTATAATACATTGTTGTCCAGTATAATAGCATCTCGTCCCTGCGGAACATTGATTCTTTTTTTAATATGCTTTCTGCCAATATATTGTCCCTCTGGGACTGTTCCGCTAGGAACAAAATGTGGGTAGTAATGCAATCAACGCCAATAAATAAAAAGTTCCGTAGGAACGTAATAATATCAAGCGTTTTAATAGAATTGATAATTTTTAACCGGACACCATTGATTATAAAATAAACTAACAAATCTGCGATTATCCGCTTTATCTGCGTCACCTGTCTGTTCGGCAGACAGGTCCGCGTTCCCACTAGTAAATTATATTTAATCCTAATCTGGCTTTTTAGAAATATTTAAATCAAAGCTTTAATATTCCTTAACCTCTATTTCCCCACTCAACACAAGATTAGCAAATTGGGCGAGACCTTCAAAATCATTAACCGAAGGATAGAGCGCTATTGGTGCAATGCTGCTAACTCTTTTCTTTACATTTTCCAAAAACTGCTCGCTGTCGAAAATTATTCCTGTTAATATTATTGCATCAACCTGACCTTCCAGAGTAGCAACATGTGAAGCAATTTCCTTGGAAACCTGATATGACAATGCGGTGGAAATAAGTTTTGCCAACTCATCGCCTTCGGCAAGCATACGGTTAATTTTTTCAATATTGTCGGTTCCCAAATATGCTGAATAACCACCTTTTTTAGTGATCATTTCAACTATTTCGTCCTTACTATACTCTCCGCTAAAACACATATTAACCAATTGACCAACAGGCAGTGTACCTGATCGGGTAATTGAGAAAGGTCCTCCTCCATCGAAGGCCTGATTTACATCAACTACTAATCCTTTTTGGTGAGCACCTATAGAAACGCCACCACTTCCAATATGGCAAACAATCAAATTTAAATCTTCATATTTTTTGTTTATCTGCTTAGCATATTTATTGGCAACATGTTTATGGTTTAGGGCATGAAAAACCGATTTTCTTACAAATTTCGGATGACCTGTAATTCTTGCTATATCCGATAATTCATCAACAACTACAGGGTTTGCCATATATGCTTCCTTTCCTATTTGCTGAGCAATGTCGTAAGCAATCTGACCTCCCAAGTTAGTGGCGTGCGAACCCATAAGAGCTCCTTCCAGATCCTTTATCATTTGCTCATTTATACGATAAACTCCCTGAGAAACAGGCTTTACCATACCACTTCTGCCCATAACAATATCAAACTTATCAAGGTAGTAATGGTTTTTTTCCAACTCTTCAATAACCAGTTTTTTCCTTAAATCCTTTTGAGCTGTGATATCGTCAAACTCGGCAAAATCTTCTTCACTATGCCTTATGGTTTTTAGAAAAATTGGTTCATTATTTAAATAGACAGCAATACGGGTTTTATGAGTTTCAGGATAAATAATCAGTATATTTTTTGCAACCATTTTTTAAAGATTTTTGAAAAAATAAAAGTAATTAAAATGCTTTACATAATAAAAGAAAAATGTGAATTTTGAGAGTTTAGGTTTTTTAGTGTTCATTAACACTAGTCTGTAAAGTTGATAGAGTATAATTTTCAAAACCTACTTAAAACTTATAAATTCTAAAATCGTTAATTAGCCAGTTGACTGATATTCGAAAAGCGTTTTTGTAAATCGTAGCACAATTCTTTGAACACCGAACACCGATTAACGAATGTCGAATGATGAAGTGGGTGTTACATAATATTATTATTCTTGAAATAAAACGTGTTCAGTAACCTATACATACTTCT
>JBFFLX010000078.1:0-15850 GCA_041554435.1 Bacteroidales bacterium | reverse complement strand
CAGCCCGGAGATTCTGTACAGGATGATATAATAATTGATAAAAATAATTCTACTATAGTTGATTTTCTTGCAATAAGGCCCGACCAGATTATTTACGGCGGAGTTGGTTTAATTAACCCCTTGGGAGAGAATTTGAATTTTGTGGAAAGCACTTCAAAACTCAATGCAGGTGTAGAACTAAAAATTCCATTAATACTGCGAGCCGACCATCTCACTTTTGTGGATACGCTCGGTTTCTCTGCTAGTTCAGAAGATTTGCCCATACAAGAGGGGGCAATAAAACTTAACATACTAAATGGATTTCCTTTCCAACTTAAAATGAGTATGGTACTTGCCGATTCAATAACAGGAGAAATAATAGATAAACTTACTTTTGATGATATTGCCTCAGCAGAGGTAGATTCAGATGGAGTGGTGATTTCTAAAACACCATCTGAAATTTTAGTTGAATTTAGTCCTGAATTTTTAGATAATATGAAAATTGCAAACCGTATTTATCTGGAAGCGGTAACAAGCACTTTTGGTCAGGGCCAAACTCCGGTGGTTTTATATTCGGATTATGAAATTGATGTAACAATTAGTTTTTCAGGTAAGATAAGTCCTTGATATGCAGAATGATATTTACAAATATTGTCTTATTTTTTTTGCATTGTTTATATTCAATGCAAAGGTCGTTGCTCAATTCGATATGATGCTTTATGGCTATAGATTTGTACCGCAAAGTAATTATAACAACCCTGCATTCATCCCCAAAGGAAAAATTGCTGTGGGAATTCCGGTTTTGTCTTCCATTTCAACTTCAACATATAGCAGTAGTTTTAGTCTTGATAATATTCTTAAGGGGAATTCATCAAACGATTCGTTAAAACTCGACTTAAGTTATTTGATTTCAAAAGGACAAAAAACGAACTTGCTAACAGAATATGTAGATAATGATATACTTTATGTAGGATTTAAGTTGGAAAATAATTTTCTGAGTTTTGGAATCAGAAATCGTTTGTATAGCAGGTTTGTATATTCTGAGGATTTGGTAAAACTACTTTGGAATGGAAATGCTTCATATCTTGATGAAGAGTTAAACCTCTCTTCAACCAAACTAAATCACGATCATTTCCTGGATTATTATATAAACTTCGCATTAGCATTGAATGAGAATGTATGTTTAGGTATACGTGCTAATCTCCTGCAAGGACTTTCATCTGTGCAAACACAAAGAAATGAGTTAACTATATTAACAAACTCTCTGGGAGAAAATGGATATAGTTTCGATGCCAACACCTCATTTCTTATTAATACTTCCGGATTTAACTCTGACTCAACGAATCCGGGAGGCGTTTCCGACTATATTTTTAATTTCAAAAATCTAGGATTTTCCTTCGATATAGGTGCCGATTTCAAAATATCGGAAAGGCTAAATATTAATTTCAGTATTTTGGATCTGGGAAAAATTAACTGGAAGTCGAATTTAACATCCTACGAAAGTAAGGCTGATGATGTTCATTTCTCAGGCATTACTGTTGATATCAATTCCAATGATGATGTTTTTGAAAGTTATTTGGATTCGATAACGAATCTGGTTGATATTAATGAGTATGAAAAAGAATACTCAACCTCCTTACCTACAAGATTTTATGCCGGCCTGGAGTATTATAGTTTTGATAGAAGGAACCGGTTGAGTTTTGTGTTTTCCGGAATATTGCTTAAGAATAAGTTTAGTCCTGCTTTTTCTGTTGGTTACGACAGGGATGTTTCGAAGCATTTCGCTTTTAAAGTAAATTATTCATATCTGGCTTACGCCCCTTTGAATGTTGGTGCTGGTTTTTCGTTTAATTTCAAACCATTTCAGTTTTACTTCCTTACAGACAATCTTTTTTCTACATTTTTATGGGATAAGCAGCGGTATTTGAATGTGCGTTTTGGTATTAATATTTTAATTCCTGAGCCAAATTCCATCCCAAAAGGTGAGCCTGTATTTACCAAATAGATCTACTTAGTAAATTTATAAACTTTTGCCAGCCCTCCCAAAGCAGTTTCTTTGTATAAACTTGGTAAGTCGTTACCTGTTTGTTTCATAGCTTCCACAACCTGATCGAACATTACCATATGCCGTCCATCGGAATTTATTGCATACAAAGCAGAATCAATTGCCCTTTGAGCACCAAAAGCATTACGTTCGATACAAGGTATTTGAACTAAACCAGCCACCGGATCGCATGTGAGACCAAGATGATGTTCTTGTGCCGCTGCAGCTGCATATTCTATTTGTGGAATACTTCCTCCTATTAATTGTGTTGCCGCTGCTGCTGCCATGGCACTTGCCACACCTACCTCTCCCTGACAGCCAACTTCAGCACCTGAAATACTTGCGTTTTCTTTTACAATATTTCCTATCAGGCCTGCTGTTGCTAAGGCTCTTATAATAAATTCGTCGCTGAAATTTTTGTTTTTGTGAAAGAAATATAAAACCGATGGCAATATTCCCGATGAACCACAGGTTGGAGCAGTTACAACTACATGCCCTGCCGCATTTTCTTCAGAAACAGCCAGAGCATAGGCAAACAAAAAACTATCATCCTGAATAAACTGGTTAAGCATCTTTGCTTTTATGAAATAGGAGGGAGCCTTGCGAAGTAATTTTAACCCTCCGGGAAGTGTTCCTTCAGTTTTTAAACCCCTTTCTATGGCTTCTTTCATGGTTTTCCATACCAACTCCAAATGTTGATATAAATCCTCCTTGTCGTTTCTGAAAACATATTCCCAAAATGTACCTCCCTTATCATCAAGATGTTTCATTATGTCGAACATAGTGCTGTGAGGATAAATATCCTCTGGCTCAATTTTCGAGATCTTATCCATGATCTCTCCACCGCCTATGCTGTATACTTCCCAACTGTCATTTAATTTCCCTGTATTGTCGTAAGCTTCAAATCGTAAACCATTGGTGTGTAGAGGTAATTTTTCGTTTGGGTGCCATATAATCTCTGCTTTTTCGCCAAGAACATCCATAATGGCCACATCCGTAAGGTGCCCCCTACCGGTAAGTGCCAAACTGCCAAAAATATGTGCCTTATATGAATGGGCATCTTTGTTCTTCGAATGGAAAATACTACATGCCCTTTTCGGACCCATAGTGTGGCTGCTGGATGGTCCGTTTCCTATTTTATATATCTTTTTTATGGAATCCATTTTATATCTTGTTTTTAATTTTAATACGACATGAATTCATCAAACCAATATTGGAGATAGGCTTTCCCTTCCATATCGAGCTGGGTTTTCAAACTATCGTTTACCTTACGAACATAATAGTAATTGTCTTTTATGCTTAGCACTTGTTCTCCGAAATTTCGTTTCCATCCAAAGCCGTTATTTAATTCAAAATAAGCAAATTGAGGAGAGTAGGGGTTGAAAATATCCTTGCTCCAAAAGAATTTGTTGGCAGGCATTTTGAGTTGTTTCAACATAGTAGAAGTTATGTCAACATTGGAGCATAATTTGTTGCTTTTATTGTTTTTAAATTCTTCTTTCAAGGCACCACCTAAGAATAAAAGCGGGATTTTATGGTAGTTGAAACTTTGAATAGGATGATTTAAAGGAGAGTTATGTGAATGATCGGCGAGAACAATAAAAAGTGTGCTGTCCCAATAATCCGACTGTTTTGCTTTTTCGAAAAACTCACCCAAACATTTATCCGTATAGTAAACCGAATTCACAAAGTCTTTTTCAAGTTTAAAATTTTTAAATGGCCTGTCGCCAGGGAAATCATAGGGTGAATGCGAACTTATGGTGAATAGATTTGCGAAGAATGGCTTTGGCATTTTCGATAAATTACTCTCAAAATAATCGAACATATATTCATCGTGGATGCCTAGTTTTCCCGAAGGATAATCTTTTTCAATATCATCTTGCTCCACCAGCAAATCAAATCTGTTGTCAACCAAAAATGATTTCATATTTCCGTAGATGAGTTTTCCACCAAAAAAATATGAAGTATAATAATTGGCTTCATTTAACTCACCAACAAGGCTGTTAACAGAAGCATATTTCTCCGGATGGTCTGACAATGTTGTGACAGGAATTCCCGGTATACCGGCAAAAAGACTTGCCATAGCCTGCTGTGAGCGGTTTGCTGTAGCATAAAAATTTGTAAAAAGCAAACCTTCTTTTTCCAGTTTTCTGAATTCAGGAGTCACACCTTTTAAACCTCCCAGCGATTCTATCATATCTCCCGACCAGCTTTCCAAAAGTATTATTACAATATTTGGTTTCTCACAATTAATTATGGAAATTGTAGTGTCTTTTTCAACTCTGTGCAATTGTTTAACTATGTCTTCTGCTTTTTGTTTATCTATGGTGGTGAAAATATTTTGATTTTTAATCTGACCATAATCGATAATGCTGAAAGTAATATTATAGCCGGGATTAACAGCTGTTATGTTTAATATATCGTGCTGCGAGAAATATGACTGGCTGGTGGTAATAGGAATTGCCTGATATCCACCTCGTATGCCTCCAAAAATCAAAAAGGCAATAAATAACTGGCGTGCATAATGCAGTGGCTTTTTAGGGTTAAAAACAGGTAGTTCATGCCTGTAAATCAGTTTGTTGTAAAGTAAATAAAAGCCTGTGCTGAAAAGTAATATTATGATAAGAGATGAAAATAATTCAAAATTGGTTGCTGAATTTATTACCTCTGCCGGTTCTTGTAAATATATCAAAGCTTTGGCAGAAAGTTTAGTTTTCCATTCACCGTATAATTGTAATTCGCCTAGCGCTGTTAACTGATAGATTACAAAAGTTAGCAAAGAGAAAATTCTGATAATTTTTCTTAAAATCTTATCTGATTTGGGGCTTGTTAAGAAACTTAATAAAAAAGGAAAAGTTAAAATATATGAGATAGTAGATAAGTCAAGTTTGAATGAATAAACGAAAACCTGAAGTATCTCCATAAAAGGAACCTGATCGGTTATCAATAGATTTTTATAGTAAAACAAGAAGATAAGTCTGTTTAGGCTAAACAAAATTATCCAGAAAATTATTTGTCTTAAATAAAAACCAATTACTGTTTTCATGCACTAATATTTGTTTGCAAAAATAGATTTTATATTGTTTTGAATTTTATGAATATCTAAACTTATATTAATGTTGCTTTTAGTTTGCGAACTCTAAGTTTTGTATTTTTGCATAAAACAATATTATTTATGTCGATAAAAGATAATTTGGAGTATTTAAATTCGCAATTGATCAAGAATGTGCGACTTGTTGCCGTTTCGAAAACTAAGCCTGATGAAATGGTTTTAGAGGCTTATGAAGCAGGTCAGAGGATTTTTGGCGAAAACAAAGTGCAGGATTTAGTCGATCGCGAAAGCAGATTACCTTCCGACATCGAATGGCACTTTATAGGTCATTTACAGCGGAATAAGGTAAAATATCTGGCTCCGTTTATTAATACTATTCATGCTGTTGATTCTCTTCGGCTACTAATGGAAATTGAAAAGCAGGCCAGGAAAAATCAAAGAATTATTAATTGTTTTCTTCAGTTTCATATTGCTTTGGAAGAATCAAAATTCGGATTGAGTATTGATGCTGCCAGGCAAATTCTATTATCTGATGAATATAAAAATATGGAATACATCAAAATTAGTGGAGTTATGGGAATGGCAACCTTTACTGATGATATGGATAAGGTAAGAGGTGAATTCAAAACACTGAAGAAATATTTTGACCTTATAAAAGAGGAGTTTTTTAAAGATGACGATAACTTTTGTGAAGTTTCCATGGGCATGTCGGGCGATTATAAGATTGCAGTTGAAGAAGGTAGCACTCTCATAAGAGTTGGAACATCCATTTTTGGAGAAAGAGAAAAACATTAAACTAATAGCCCAATTTATCTACTAACAAAAAATTAATGCTAACATATACCTTATTTATTCTAGGCTTTGTAATTCTAATTAAAGGTGCTGATTTGCTTGTTGATGGAGCCTCTTCACTTGGAGTTAAAAATGGCTTATCGCAAACGGTAATAGGTTTAACTGTAGTGGCTTTGGGAACATCATTGCCCGAATTAATAATAAATGTTTTTGCCAGTATTGAAGGTAGTTCCGATTTGGCTATTGGAAATGTTCTGGGTAGTAACCTCATAAATACATTATTTATTATAGGTGTTACTGCAATGATATATCCAATTAAAATGAATGGCCCAAAATACAGGACAGACATACTTTTTAATTTATTTGCCATTATTATACTTATTGTAATTGCCAATGATAATGTTTTTGGTAAAGAAGCTAATGTCATTAATTTAGTTGATGGGATTATACTGCTCATTATTTTGGCTTTCTTTTTATACTTTTCTTTTAAAAAGGGTGAAGTTGAAACAAGCATTATTGATAAAACAAAATTATACACTAATATGAAGTCTGTTTTGCTAATAGCAGCAGGTATTATAGGCTTATATTTTGGTGGTAAATGGATAGTTGGTGGTGTTGATAAAATTGGAGTTGATTTTGGTATTTCCCAGTCGGTAATAGGTTTGACATTAATTGCTGTTGCCACTTCTCTTCCGGAACTTGTTACTTCAGTTATTGCTGCCTTAAAAAAGAATACCGACCTGGCAATAGGAAATGCAATTGGTTCTAATGTGTTTAATATTTTGTTGGTTCTGGGGGCCAGTTCTATAATTAATCCTATTAGTTTCAATCCAATTCTAAATATTGAATTAGGCTTGCTATTATTATCAGCAATAGTGATTATGTTATTTATTCAACTTAATATCGGGGGACTAAAAAGAACAATTTCTCGCCTGGAGGGAATTATACTTGTAGTTTTTTATATTTGTTACCTTTTATGGGTGTTTGTTCTTCAATAAATAATTTTCTAAATCTTCTCAATTTATGAGGTCTTTACTTTTTATCAAACTTTTGTTTTTTGGGCTTATCTTAATGCCTTATTTCGTTGTTGCTCAGCAGAATATAGCTGACTTTAATAAGTTTAATAAAAGCAATAAAATGCTTGATAATAAGGGAGTAGTAGATTTTTTACCCATCTTCAATAAAAGTTTAAAAAAGAAGAATTTCTCTTCTCCAAAGCCTTTTGGAATTGCTTTTTCCAGCATGATTTATCAACAGGAATACATTAGTAAGAATTTAAGAATAAAAGGTGAAACTGTTAGTGGTGTTGAGGTTTTTGCAAGGGGAGATTCTGTTAGTCAGCAAACAACAGCAGGCGAACTAAAAGGATATATAAAACCTAATATTTGGATTTTCCCTTTTTTAAATGTTTACGGAATATTTGGATTTACAACCGGAGAAATTCGTCCTGATTTATTTATAGATGGAATTATTATTGAAGATTTGCCAGGAATAGGTGATTATTATATTGATACGACTTTTATATTAAATGATGTAATTCGGTATAACGGACAAACATTTGGCATTGGGGCAACATTTTCTATGGGTATTTACCCATACACTTTCTTGCTGGATTATCACTATACCGAGACTAGCCCCAGCGATTTAGAGGGTAAATTGTATAATCATTTTTTAAGTCCTAAATTTGGATATTATATTAATACTAATAATAAAAACCTGCAACTAATGACCTGGTTAGGGGCTATGTATTTTAGTAATAATCAATCTTTTACCGGAGAAATTACTGTAGAAGAAATTGCTCCCGAACTTGTGTTGGTTTTTGGTGAAAAAGCCCTTTACAGTGGTGAGATAGAGGCCATTCATAAGTGGAATATGCTGGCCGGAATTAACCTGAATATTAAACAAAAGCATATGGTTTTTATGGAAGTTGGATTTATCAACAGAATTCAAGCTTCTGTGGGATATGGTTTTATGTTTTAATCTTTTTATGTTATTTTTTTAACAAAACTTGCATACTATTATAAAGTAATATATTTTTGCCTGTTATTCGCTTAACACTGTGCTTTTTTAACATTTAAATAATACGCAAAAAGAATAGTATGAAAATTAAGAATTATTATAAGAATCTTCCACATAAGACTATCGAGAGACTTAGTCAGTATCGCAGGGCTTTATTGATTTGCTTAGATAATGGAAAAACTCATATATTTTCACATGAAATAGCTAGTATTCAGCATATAACTCCTGTGCAGGTTAGACGCGACCTTATGTTAATTGGCTATTCAGGAACTTTGCGTAAAGGTTATAATATTGAGGATTTAATTGAAGTTATCAGCAATATCATCGACGATGAAGACGGAATAAAAGCAGCAGTGGTTGGGATGGGTAACCTTGGAAGAGCACTTTTAAAATATATTAGAGGAAAACGCCATAAACTGGAAGTTGTTGCAGGTTTTGATACCAGTGAAGAAAAAATTGGAAATCAATATAAAGGGATAACTTGCTATTCATTAGACGATTTGGATAAAATTGTAAAAGAAAAAGACATTAAACTGGCCATTTTAACTGTTCCTGCAGAATATTCGATGGATGTAGCCGACAAATTAGTTAAGGCCGGAATTAAAGGTATATTAAACTATACGCCTAAGCCTATTCGTGTTCCTGATGAGGTTTATCTTGAAGAATACGATATGATTACAACACTCGAAAAAGTTGCTTTTTATATTAAAATGCATCAGGAAGAAGGAGGGCAACAGCAATCACATGATGCTTAAACCTCTCTGGGATCAGGCTTTAAAGGTAGTTTAGCAAGTTTCTCAACTTCTATGCTGGCATAGCCAAATTCTTCAACTATTTTTCCCAATATTAAATACAATCCATGACCGCGGAATGGGTACCTTTTTAAACTATCCGGAAAATGGGTTGTGTCGAACATCTCTCCATGATAATCTACAAAAGTGCCAAAATGCATTAACTCTTTTCTAACGGTTTTCACATATTTTATGGTCACCAGCAAGCCCAGCATTTTTACTTTTTTCCCTATCATTTTGTTCATGTCTTCTGCAAAAATATTTCCTCTGAAACTTGTGCTTAGAAGGTCGAACCAATTTAAACTTATGGGAAATCCCAGTATTTCAATCTCATCATAAGCATCTTCCAGTGAGTTGTGAATTAACTTTGGAAGTGTATACTTTTTAGTATGATATTTAAAAAGCAAATTGTTCTTATGCTCCTGTTTATCAGGTGTTTTTAAAAGATGTGCTTCCCACATAAGTTGCGATTTTAATTTCCCGGTAAACCGGAAGGCGTTTAACCTAAGCAGAATAATTAATTGTTCTATACCCGGATTTGTTCTGTTCATAAAATCTTCCAAATCGGAATAAGAGCCCTTTTCTTTACGCTCTTCTACAATTAGTTTGGCAAATTTGCTTTCCAGATTTGAAATATGAACAAAGCCCGTAAAAACTGTATTTCCCTTAATGCTGGTTTTGTATTCACTTTGGTTTACACAGGGCAACTCTATGACTGCTCCCTGCCTCTGGGCCTCATTAAAATAAACCCATGTATGATAAAAACCCCCGAAATTATTTATCACAGCCACCTGGAATTCAAGAGGATAGTAGGCTTTTAAAAACAAACTCTGGAAACTTTCAACGGCATATGATGCCGAATGAGCCTTTGAAAAGGAATAGCCGGCAAAACTTTCTATCTGACGCCATACCTCCTGAGTAAGACTGTCGGGATAGCCCTTTTGTTTGCAATTGGAAAAAAACTTATCCACTATTCTTTGGAATTCGGCTTTACCACGGTACTTACCGCTCATAGCCCTGCGCAACACATCGGCATCAGCCAGATCGAGACCGGCAAAATGATGACAAACTTTTAATACATCTTCCTGATATACCATTACTCCAAAGGTTTCCCGCAACTGCTCTTCCATTACAGGGTGTAAATACTTGAAATTGTTGGGATTATGAAATCGTTGTATGTATTCCCGCATCATTCCCGAACGGGCAACGCCGGGACGTATTATCGAACTAGCCGCCACAAGAGTTATGTAATTGTCGCATTTTAGTTTTTTAAGAAGTCCGCGCATGGCAGGACTTTCCACATAAAAACAACCATTGGTCTCTGCCATTTTAAGTTGACCTTTTACTTTCGGATCATTCATAAAATCGTCAACCTTATGAACATCTATTTTCAGGCCCTTGTTTTCTGCAATTATATCAACGGCTTCCTTAATATGGCCTATTCCTCTTTGGCTCAGGATATCCAGTTTTTCAAAGCCTATGTCTTCTGCAACATACATATCCCACTGAGTTGTGGGAAATCCTTTTGGCGGCATATCGAGAGCAGTATAGCAATAAATTGGCTTTTCGGATATTAAAACTCCACCGGCATGAATGCTCCTTTGGTTGGGGAAATCGGTCATCAATTGTGCAATTTCATGTATATGCCTTGTAAGGCTGTTTTTGCCGATTTCGGCAGATGGGTTACGGGTGAGTACATCTATTTCCGACTTCGGAAGTCCGTGTACTTTGCCAAGTTCCCTGTAGATGGATTTCCCTCTGAAGGTTACTGAAGTTCCCAGCAGAGCCGTATGATCGCGACCATAACGTTTGAAAATATAATCCTGAACTTCTTCGCGGTCTTTCCACGAATAATCGATGTCGAAATCGGGAGGAGAACTACGCTTGGGATTCAGGAAACGTTCGAAATAAAGATCCAGTTTTATGGGGTCTACATCGGTAATTCTAAGACAGTAAGCAATAATGCTGTTGGCGCCGCTACCCCTTCCCACATGGTAAAATCCCCTCGACATGGAATAACGAATTATATCCCAGGTAATTAAAAAATATGACGAAAATCCCAGTTTGTCAATTATTTCCAACTCACTATCCACACGCCTGAGGGCAGCCTTGTTTTTGATTCCATAGCGGTATTTCAAACCATCGAGGGAAAGTTTTTTAAGTAAAATTTTATCATCATATCGGCTTCCTGTAAAAGTATGCTTGTTTTTGTAGGATTTATAATCGAAACTTATTTCACTGATGTCGATTATCTTTTTGCTGTTTTCAATAATTTGAGGATAATTTTCAAATGCCCGTAAAATATTTTTCTGATCCATGAAATGTTCATCTTCTGCCGCATGCATTTCAGGCTTAAGCCGACTAAAAAGTATATTATTATCTATGGCCCTTAGGTTTTTATGGAGATAGAAAGTTTTTTGGTCGTGAAATGTAACAGGCTGACTTATAATCATTTTATTGGTTAGTTGTTTTTTGTGTGAGTGTAATTTCAATGCCTGCGACGGCTTTATCCCTATAAATTCGTTGTCTTTTAATTTGTACGGAACATCTCTCCCGAAAGGGAAAATAACATATGAATTATTGAACTGAGGATGTGTTTCATTAATGTTTATTTCTCCAAAATTTATGGCACTTACCAGCCTGTTTATTTCTTCAAAACCACTGTTATTATTGGCAATTGCCGTAAACAACAGTTGGCCTTTATGACGAAATTCCATCCCCCCAAGGGGTTTTATGCCTGCATTATTACACTCCTTCACAAAGTCGATCATCCCCGACGAATTATTTATGTCGGTAAGCGCCATGGCCTCTATATTTAGTTTTTTTGCCATGGCCACCAAATCTGCTATGGGGTAAGTGCCATAGCGCAAACTATAATATGAGTGAGTATTTAAATACATTAAAATTATTGTTTTTTGTTTTTTTCCGCTTGGGCGGAAGATGATTTGAGGTATTATAAACCAACGGCCTTTTTAATGGCGTTTTTTCCGTATCGCATCCTGATGTTGTCCATGGCTTCGTAAAGATTTATCATTTCGTGGCTGTCTTCAAACATATTTAGTTGCTGATGTCCGCCCACCAGTTTGCTGAATCTAACTCCAATCAGCCTGATTAACATTCGGCGGCTATAAATTTTATCGAAAAGTTCCACTGCTATATTTTGAAGTATATGATCGAAAGATGTGTAGGGGATGTTTTTTTGCAGACTGTGAGTGTCGAAATTAGAATATCTGATTTTTACACTTATGCATCCCGTAAGTTTGTGTTTTTTCCGCAGGTCGAAGGCAACTCTTTCCACCATACTTATCAGAATGCTTTTTAGTTTAACAATATCTGTAGTGTCTTTGTCGAAGGTGCGTTCGGTGCTAATCGACTTTCTTTCAGAATATTGCACAACGGGAGTATTGTCGATGCCATTGGCTTTTTTCCATAATACCATTCCGTTTTTGCCCATAAGTTTTAGCATCATATCGGGAGGAATCATACTCAGTGTTTGTATGTTAGAAACACCCATAGAGCGTAATAGTCTGTAACTGTTTTTTCCAACCATTGGAATTTTCCTTATGGAAAGAGGTCCTAAAAAGTTAGGAATATTTTGCTGACTTATATAAAGTTCTCCGTTGGGTTTCGACTCTCCGGTGGCAATTTTCGAAACGGTTTTGTTTGGCGACAGGCCTAAAGATATGGGAAGCCCTGTTTCCTTTATTATTTTTTCCCTGAGTTCGTGTGTCCACTTAAGGCTCCCAAAAAACCTGTCCATGCCACTTATATCCAGATAATGCTCATCGATGGAAGCCTTTTCGTAAACGGGTGCATTTTCGGCAATTATTTCACTCACTTCCCTCGACTTTTTACTGTAGGCTTCCATATCACCCCTTATAAAAATGGCATCGGCACATAATTGTTTTGCCATACGCATGGGCATAGCCGAATGAACTCCGAATTTACGCGCTTCATAACTGCAACTTGCAACAACCCCACGATCCGACATGCCCCCGATTATTACGGGCTTGCCATTTAATGACGAATTAATAAGCCTTTCAACCGACACAAAAAAGGTGTCCAGATCAAGATGAACTATGGTGCGATTAGAAGAATTCATAAAAAATATTGCCTAAATACTTGACATTTGAAAAAAATATATTACTTTTGATTAAAATATAATCATTATTTCGGCTACAATATAATCATTATTGGGTTGAAGATGCAAGTAAAATGATACAATAATTTGTAAAATTTAATGCGAAACAGGTTTTTATTGGGAAGCAAAAACATAAAATATTAGTACTATGTATTTTAAAGAAAACATAAAATTATTGCGTAAGCGCAGGGGCCGTACTCAGGATGATGTTGCCAGTGCCTTAAAAATTAAGCGCTCCACACTTAGCGGATATGAAAACGGAATAGGCAGCCCCAATCTGGCTTTACTGGCAAAGTTTTCCGAATACTATGGAGTTGCCATCGATACACTTGTTAAGGTGGATTTGGAATCCTTATCGGAGCAGCAGTTAAGTACTCTCGAACGTGGTTTCGACTCCTATGTTAAAGGTAGTAATCTGCGGGTTTTGGCTACTACTGTGGATAGTGATAATGAAGAAAATATAGAGTTGGTAAATGAAAAAGCAAGCGCCGGTTATGCCGATGGCTTTGCCGATCCTGAGTATATACGAATACTTCCGACTTTTAAACTGCCTTTCCTTTCTAAACAGAAGAAATACCGCAGTTTTCAGATTAGCGGCGATTCCATGCTTCCAATTCCCGATGGCTCTTATGTTACCGGTGAATTTGTTCAGGATTGGAGCAACATCAGAAATCATCATGCTTATATAATTCTCACCAAGGAAGATGGCATAGTTTTTAAGGTGGTTGAAAATCTTATTGAAGATTTCGGAAAGTTAAAACTGCACTCACTTAATCCATTATATATTCCTTATGAAATTAAAATTGATGATGTTAGGGAAATATGGAAGTTTGTCAACTATATAAACTCAGAAATTCCGGAACCTAACAAAGAAAAGGACGAACTCAAAAAAGAAGTTACCGAACTTAAGAAGCAGGTTCAGGCAATACAAATGAAACTGAACCTTTGATACCGACAATAAAATAGTTTAATAGTGTACGCCATAATAGATATTGAAACTACGGGCTTAAGTCCCGGGAGTGAAAGGATAACAGAGATTGCTATTATTATCCATGATGGGAAAAAGGAAGTTGAGAAGTTTAGCACACTTATTAATCCCGAAAGGAAAATATCTTATCGGATAACTCAAATAACAGGTATTAATAATAAGATGGTTGATGCTTCTCCTAAATTTTATGAGGTAGCAAAGAAAATAGTTGAATTAACTGAAAATAAGATAATTGTTGGTCATAATGTTCGCTTCGACTATGGTTTTTTAAGAGCCGAATTTAAAAGCCTTGGATATGAGTACAAGCGGCAGACATTAGACACCATAAAACTTTCACGTAAACTTATTAGCGGACAGCCTTCATATGGTTTGGGAAAATTATGCAAAGCCTTAAATATTGAGAACCCCGACAGGCACAGGGCAATGGGAGATGCTACTGCCACAAAAACCCTCTTCGAATTACTCTTATCACTCGACGATCATCCTGAACAAATTAATCTCAATGGAGTACAATCCGATTTGAGTAAATCGCTGGTAAAAGATTTGCCTGCTGAGGCCGGGGTTTATTATTTTTATGACAATAGGAACGAATTGATTTATGTTGGTAAATCGGTAAACATTCACGATAGAGTGCTTTCACATTTGAATAATAATCTGCATAAAAAGGCCATTGAAATGAAAAGTGCCATTGCCGATGTTAAGTATGAAGTAACCGGAAGTGAACTCATAGCTCTGTTGCTGGAATCGTCTGAAATAAAGAAACATCAACCGCTTTATAACAGGGCACAGCGCAGGACATTTTTTAATTATGGGCTATATTCCTTTTATGATGAAACGGGATATATGAATATGAAAGTGATGCGCATAGTTAGTGAACTTAGTCCGATTTACACCTACAGTTCGTTACAGGAAGGTAAGGAGCATATGGAGAGGCTATGTGAA
The DNA here is from genome assembly GCA_041554435.1 of Bacteroidales bacterium. Taxonomy (GTDB): domain Bacteria; phylum Bacteroidota; class Bacteroidia; order Bacteroidales; family F082; genus BM524. The sequence goes on along the minus strand of JBFFLX010000078.1, from coordinate 1,102 downwards.
GAGTATGAACTTTGTCAGAAATTATGTGGGCTCTATGATAATTCGGGCCCATGTTTTTATTATCAAATACATAAATGTAATGGTGCTTGTGTAGAGGAGGAGGATGTTGAAATTTATAATGAAAGAGTAAATTCTGCACTAAATAATTTTCATTTCGAGAAACAGAATTTTTTCGTAATCGAAAAAGGAAGAACAGAAGAAGAAATTGCCGTTGTAAAGGTTGAGAACGGTAAATATCTGGGCTTTGGGTTTTGCCAAAAGGAAGATGATAAAATTGATAATTTCCACGATTGTATAAAAAACTTTAAGGATAATAAGGAAGTTCGTCAGATAATAAAATCGTTTACAAGACGAAATAAATGCAGAATCATCACTTATTAAATTCTTCAGAAGGAGGATTATAAACTTTGGTTTCATCAATATTTGTTGGATTATTTCTGAACCAATCAGTAAAATAATTTCCTTCGGAAGATGCCCATTCATAAAAATTCAGATATGCAGATGTTATTTGAACTCCTTCCAGAGGTTGCTTTATACCCATTGGAACTAAAATGGCCCACGGAAGATTATCTTTAGATTTATAATAATTATCCACGCCTTCGTTACTGTTATCATCGGAGGTGCCAAATATAGATTTGTCGGCTAATGAAGTAGGAGGGAAGTTGCTCAGGTGAACTTCTTTGCTTCTTTGCTTATTTATTATTATAAATGGATTAAAATCATCTGAACTAAATTGGGTGGAGGAATATTTGTTTTCTGGCAGTGATATAGTAATTTCAAATTCAACAGGCTCAACATATGGTTTGTCCAATTCTACATTTACACCAAAGCCTGTTGGTGATTCCATTATTTTATTAGCATCATCAAAAACAATAACGACTGGTTTTTCCTGATTAGATTCAAGTCCATTAGCTTCTAAATAAATATAATCGGCAACTAATTCAATTCCCTGAACTGTTATGTCTTCTTTTGATATTTCATTATTTATCTGAAAGCCAAATCCATTTGAAATTCCAGATCCTATTGCTTTGAGTAAAAAATTAAATTTTAGTTCTACTATATTGTTTTGGGCGTTTGTAACTTTGTTTATTCTAAAATCTAT
>JBFFLX010000077.1:0-15851 GCA_041554435.1 Bacteroidales bacterium | reverse complement strand
GCATTCGACAACATAAGTATTTATGGTGCTTTACCTCTGGATGCAGGAATATCAGAAATCGATAACCCGGTTCCTCCCATAGGTTCAGGAAATCAAACTGTTAAAGTAAGATTAAAAAATTATGGGTATTATGATTTGAATACTGCTGAAATCAACTGGTCGGTAAACGGAGAAAGTCAAACTCCTTATTTATGGAATGGCAATCTTGCCTATGGAGAATCAAAAGGTGATATTGCAATAGGAAATTATAATTTTCAGGGGGCCTCAGTTTTAAAAGCATGGTCGGAAAGCCCTAATAATCAGGAAGATCCAAATCCTTATAATGATACTACCACTGTTAATTTAATTAGTTCACTATGTGGTGAATATACCATAGGAGGTATAAACCCCGACTTTGAGAATTTTGTAGTAGCGAATACTGTTTTACATCAGGCAGGAGTTAGTTGTCCTGTGATATTTTATGTTAGAGACGGATCGTATACCGAGCAATTCGAAATGAATGATATTCCCGGATCTTCCGACATTAACACCATAACTTTTGTTTCAGAAAATGCAGATAGCAATCTTGTTTATCTTCAGTATAACGGTATGCAAAATCCAGTTGTAAGTTTAAATGGAGCAAAACATATTCGTTTCCGAAGAATTACAATTACGGGAGGAAACAGTGTATTTGTGGATAATTATTCAGAAGATATAATATTTGAAGGATGCCGCTTAATTGCGGATAATGAAGCAGTTACAATAAGAAGTGGGTCGAATAATATAATTGTCCGTAATAATGTTATAACTGCCGAAAATGGTATTTCTATGAAATCCACAGATGGTAATGTTATGGCTAAGCCTGAAAATATTCATATTGTGGAAAATAAGTTCACTACCGAATATTCTGCCACCAGTTTCGATGATGTAAGAAATGTATTGATAAAGGATAATTTGGTTTCCGGTAAGCGAATGGCCTTTTATGGAGTAAGTTGTAAGAATATTATTGTTGAACAAAACAAAACTGATATTATATCTCAATCAAATTGGACTAATTCAGTAATTGAATATATTAATTCCGATTCCGTAGATATTATTAATAATTACTGTGCTTCGTCGGGAGAGTATAAAACCTATGGTATTTCATTAAAAATATGCAACAATTTTAATGTATATTTTAATAATATAAATGTTACTAATACCGATATTGGTGAAGAAAGTCAGGGAATAAGGTTAGTTGGTTCTAATCACATAAATTTAAAAAATAATATTTCCCATATCGAAAATAAAGGTATTCCCATTTTTATCAATGAAAATGTAGATAACCTTATTAGTGATTATAATGATTTCTACAGTAATGACGGGCATATAGGCCAGATAGAAGATGATATATTTACTGATTTACCCTCATGGCAAAATGCCATTGGAGGCGATATAAATTCTTATAATGAAAATCCGTTTTACAGCAGTAGTACTGTACTTAAACCAAATCAGGTATTAATAAATAATAAGGGTATTTCAATAACGGGTATTTCAAGAGATATCGATGATGTTATCAGGGATAATCCGGCAGGGCCTGATATAGGGGCCAAAGAGTTCGACCTTTGTAATCCCGATGCCGGGATAAACTATATTCTGGAACCTCAAAATCCTGTTCCCAATGGAGTTCACGATATAAAAGTAAGATTGCAAAATCATGGTACTGACGTTTTAAACTCAGTAACAATTAAGTGGCAGTTAAATGAAGAAATGCAAACACCATATCAATGGACTGGAAATTTAGCTGGTTCGGGCCATGAAGACTTGATTATAGGCAGTTATGACTTTAGTGGTGGTGCTTATAAACTTGAAGTTTGGACTTCGAATCCAAATGGTCAAAACGATTGTAGACCTGTTAATGATACTACCATTATTGATGTTGCAAGTAGTTTGTGTGGAATATATACCATTGGTGGGATTGATCCGGATTTTGAAGATTTTACTTCTGCAGCCAATGTTTTAAACCTTGCCGGCGTGTCGTGCCCTGTTACTTTTATGGTAAGAAACGGCCAATACAATGAGCAGTTATTTTTAAAACACATCTCTGGTACCTCAACCATCAATACAGTAACTTTTGTATCGGAAAATAATGATAGTAGTTTAGTAAACATAATTTATAATGAATATCCGGCTCCTGCAATCTTATTGAAAAACACAAAACACCTAAGGTTTTATAAATTGGGTTTTGAAGGTTATAATGCTGCCTTTGTTGATGTTCATTCCAGTAGCGTAAGATTCGAATCATGTAAACTAGTTTTCGATGATAACGGTATTGTCATAAGAAGTGGCTCTAATAATGTAGAGATCAGAAACAATAATTTTTCTGGTGGAAAACATAGTATTAAAACATCACCTACTGATGGCATTTATGTTGATGAGCCTTATGATATTTCAGTGGTTGATAATACAATGTCGCAAACATATTCAGCCGCCTTTATTGAGGGAACAAATAATGTGGTTTTCAATGCCAATAATATTCTTAATTCAAGAACAGGCTTGTATTTTGAGGAAAGTAAAAATATAATAGTTAGGAACAACCGAATGGATATTTCATCTGAATACGGCTGGTATAATTCCGCTGTTCTGTTACGGCAATGCGACTCTTCAAATATTTATAATAACTACCTTTCCACAAAAGGCGATTATATGAGTTCTGGTATATTTTCCAACGAAAGTTCTAACAATAATATCTATTTCAATAGCATTAATATTACAAATATTGACCTTGCCAGAGGAAGTTGTGGGATTAAACTGAGCAGTAGCAATAAGGATGTTATTAAAAATAATATTATTAAAATAAAAGATGCCGGACTACCACTATTTATAGATGAATTATCCCAAAATTATTCATTGGATTACAATGATTATTATAGTCCTTATAACTTGATAGGACAATTGGGAGAAAGCATTTATAATGATATGGAAAACTGGCAGAACGACATAAATGGCGACAATAATTCACTACAGGAGAATCCGTTTTATATTTCTGATACCGATCTGGAAATGAACCAGATATTACTCAACAATAAAGCGAAACCGGTTTTCGGAATATCCGGTGATATTGATGGAACAGTAAGAAATCCCACACAACCTGACATGGGAGCAAAAGAATATGAACCCTGCCATCCTGATGCCGGAGTCAATTCAGTTGCAATGCCTCAAAATCCTTTAACTGAAGGAGTACAGCCAGTGGTGGTAATGCTTCAAAATCAGGGATCAGGAACTTTGAATACAGCAATTATTAACTGGGAAGTAAATGGTGAAACTCAACCATCATTTAACTGGACAGGTGATTTAAGTAGTTCGGAAACCAAGGAAATTACCATTGGCAATTACGATTTTCAAACCGGATTGTACCAGCTTAAAATATGGACAACAAAGCCAAATCAGCAAATCGATTGTAATCCTTATAACGATACAATTACCGAAAAACGGGCAGTTGCTCTTTGTGGAGAATATACGATAGGAGGGGTAGATGCAGATTTTGAAAGTTTTGGCGAAGCCTCCGAAGTACTTAATATGGCCGGAATTAGTTGTGCCGTTACATTTAAAGTAAGAGATGGAATATATGATGAAAAACTTGCTTTTAATGCTATTCCGGGATCTTCTCAAACAAATACCATAACCTTTGAATCGGAAAGTGGAGATAGTACTGCCGTGATAATTAAATACGATAATTACGAATATAATATTATTGGGTTTAATAATGCTGCTCATATCCGCTTCAGGCAAATAAATGTATTGGGTAATTATTGCTTTTTTATTGATGATAATTCCAACGATATTAAAATAGAATCATGTATTCTCTCATGCAGTGAATATGGAATTGCTATCCGCAATGGTTCTAATGATATTGATATAAATAATAATAATATTTACGGTGCTAATTATGGTGTATTCATATCTCCCGACGATGGAAATGATGCATTCGCCCCAAATAATATCAGAGTTACAAATAATAATATTGTAGGAACTTATTCGGCTGTTTATTCTGAATATTCAAATAATATTACTTTAAGTGGAAATACTGTAAATAATTTAAGATCAGGATTTTATATTGCAAATTGTGAGAACATTGATATTAACTCAAATAGTGTAAATATTGAATCAGAATCCAATTGGTATAATGCATCGGTATATCTTGTTAACAGCAGTAAAATCAGATTGGTAAACAACTTTCTTAGTTCCGACGGTAACTATCGAAGTGATGGCGTTTATACTTATCAGTGTTCAGATTTAAAAATATATTTCAATAGTTTCGATATTAGAAATACAGATGCAGGTCATGATAGCAGAGCAATAGCATTTTCCAATTCTGATGATATTATTTTTAAAAATAATATTCTGAATATAAAATATAATGGCCTCCCAATTTATATTGATAATATTTCCAGTGATTATATACTCGACTATAATAATTATTTCAATCCGGGTCTGGTAATTGGCCTCTTGGGAAATGAAGTTTATCACAGTTTAACCGAATGGGGAATAGCAGTTAATGGCGATGCAAACTCAAAAAATGTAAACCCCTATTTTGTTAGTAATACCAACCCTCTTCCTTACCAAAGGGAATTAAACGGAGCAGGCATACCCGTTGCAGGAATACTTTTGGACAGGAATGGTTTGATAAGAAACGACCAGGCACCTGATGTGGGTTGTATTGAGTTTACAGTTGACTTCGGTATAACAGATTTGCTAAATCCTTCATTGGATTGCTTTCATGCAGGTTCAGAGAATGTAACTATTTACCTCCGGCAGTTCGGCGATATCCCGTTTATCGATTTGAAACTGGCATATCAGGTAAATGGTGGTGAGGTGCATACTGATATGGTTCCCGGAACAATCTATAACGATCTGGTATTCACTTTTAATGCCGATATCAACATCTCCACAGAAGGAGAATATGTATTTAAAATTTGGCTCATTAACACTTTAGATGATAATGTAAATAACGATACTCTCACAGTAACACGCTATTCAAAACCTGCTCCTGAAGTTTCTGCTTTCTATGAAAATAAATGTAGTTGGAAAGAGGTTGCTTTTAGCGGAAGTGCAAGTGTTAGCGATCCTTATTTTATTGATGGTTACGAATGGTTGTTTGGCGACGGAGTGGTTTCAAATCAGCAGAATCCCATTCATATTTATGATAGTGTTGGGAATTATGATGCAATTTTCAGAGCCTATAGTAATGCAGGTTGTTATACTGCCGATACTTTGGACGTATTTATCGACCCTGACTATGAACCCCTGGCAATAGATTTCGATTTACATAAGGAGATTTGTGAGGGCGATGGTGACGGATACCTGATAATTAGCGGAACAGGAGGTACACCACCATATTCCTATTATCATAATAATGCTGAACTGCAAAATACTCAAATTGATAATGTTAGTACTGGAGACTATATTTTTAGCATAAAAGATTCAGAACAATGTGAGTTTAGCGATACTGTATTTGTGAGTCCCGCTGTTTATTTGAACCCTATAATAATTCCACAACCTGACAGTGGATTTGCACCATTGGAAGTTTATTTTGACTTGCTGAGCAATGAGGTGGATTCATTTTTATGGCAGTTTGATAATGGATCGAGCAGTACACTTGAAAATCCTTATTTTTTATATGAAGAATATGGTGAACATATTGTTACAGTGACTGTTAACTCAGGGGAGCCTTATTATTGTGAGGAGTATGATACAGCAATAATTTTTGTTGACGTAAACGTTAGTATAATTGCTCCCAATGTTTTTACTCCCAATGGCGATGGTATTAACGATTACTTTGTAATAGAAACCAATGGAATAGAGGATATGACAACTTATATTCTTGATCGTCAGGGTATAAAACTGGCAGAACTAATTGGTGTTGAAAATGCCTGGGATGGCAAAACAAAATCAGGGAAAGCCGCACCCGACGGAGTTTACTATTATTTTATCGATGCTGTTGGATTTAACAAGCATAATTACCATAAAGAGGGTTCGGTTATTTTGCTGAAAGCATATGCTACTGCCAATCCAAATCCTGCCAGAAATGTATTAAATGTTGAAACTTTCGGACTTAATGATGGCAACTTAATTTATGAAATTTATGATGTAAACTCTAATCTTGTGAGGTCGATTACGGCTGATAATCAGAAGATAATGAGTATCGATATTTCCTCTTTGGAGGATGGTATTTATATAATTAAGATATGCGATAACAGCAATTGCATAAGTAAGAAATTTATAAAAAGTAATTATTAAAAACTGATTTCATGAATTCAGGAAAAATCAAATATATATTCTTTGTTGTTCTAATCGTTATAAATTCAGCGCTTTACTCTCAGCAAAAGTTTGTAAATAAAGGCGATCAGGATTTAAATAATTTACAGTACCAGTCGGCTGTTGAAAATTATTTAAAAGCTTTGAAAAAAATTAAGGATGATTCTCCTGATAAGGACAAACTACTATTTAAAATTGCGAACTCTTATCGCCTGATGAATAATCCGCATAAATCTGTTAAATGGTACAAACAAATTGTAGATACAGATTTTGCAATAGAAAGCCCTTACATAAATTTATATTATGCAGAAGCACTTAAGCAGAAGGGGGAAATTGCAAATGCCAGGAAATATTATAAGAAGTTTTTGGAAGTATTCCCTGATAATGCCTTGGCTATAAATGCGTTGCTGGCTTGTGAGAAGTATGGCGATTCAACATTAATGTCACCGTATGATGTTAAAAATCTGGCATTGGTAAATTCAGAAAATGATGATTACTCGGCAGTATTTTCATCAAAAGATTATGATGAGATTATTTTTTCCTCCAACAGAAAAGAATCGGTAGGTAAGGAAAAAGACAATTGGACAGATGCTTGGTTTAGCGATTTTTACATTAGTAATTATGATAACAATGTTTGGGGTGAAGCCGTAAGCGCTGATGAAAGTGGTATAGTAAATACCAATGCCAATGAAGGAGCAGGAATTTTCGACAGTCGTTTTTCCACCTTCTATTTTACAAGATGCCAAAAAGGAGCAGCACAAAAAGTTTATTGCGAAATATTGCAGTCGGAGCGATCGGGGCAGAGGTGGAGCCGACCCAGAACGGTGCTTTCCGATACGGCCTCCAATGTTGGTCAGCCCTGGATTAGCGATGATGAATTACTGATTTATTTTGCCTCTAACCGTAAAGGTGGCTATGGTGGCAAAGATATATGGGTGGCAAGTCGAAAACGAAAAAGTAATGAATTTGACAACTTTAAAAATTTAGGTGCTCTCATAAATACTCCCGGCGATGAAATGTTTCCATATTTTACAAAGGATTCTTTGCTTTATTTTTCATCTAACGGACATCCTTCTTATGGTGGATTAGATATTTTTGTTTCTGCCTTAAAAGATACTAGCTGGTCGGAAGTTGAGAATATGCTTGCTCCAATAAATTCAAAATCAGATGATTTCGCAATGGTTTTTAAAAATAGTAAACAAGGTTTTTTCTCTTCAAACAGGTCTGAAGGAAAAGGAGGCGATGATATTTATTCATTCACAAGAAAAAAACTAAAGTTCACATTAGATGGTATTGTTAAAGATGAATCAACTAAAAAGCCTTTGGAAAATGTTAAGATTTTATTGCTCAATGATGAAATAAGTTTGCTGGAAACATTTTCAGATTCAGAGGGTGAGTTTTCTGTGGATTCATCACATTTCAACGAAAATAATAATTACGAAATTTTATTCTCCAAAGAAGGTTATTTTGCCCAAAGAGATAGTTTGAATACATTTGGTTTTAATGCAAATAATGAATTTAATTTCATTGTTGAAATGAAAGTAATTCCGGTGGAGCCTATAGTTTTGCCCGACATACTTTATGATTATGATAAATGGGATTTGAAACCACAATACCGCGATTCGCTGAATGTACTTGTGAGAGTTCTAAAGGATAATCCTAATCTTGTAATCGAGCTGAGGTCGCATACCGATTCCAGGTCGAACCTGAAATATAACGATGAACTTTCACAAAAAAGGGCACAAACAGTGGTAGATTTCCTTATCGGCAAAGGTATAAACAGAGATAGATTGCTAGCAAAAGGTTATGGCGAAAGAGTGCCAAGAATAATACTTGAAGATATTAATATTGCCAACTTAAAACTCAAAAAAGGAACCGTATTGGATGAAAAGTTTATTGAGTCGGTATCATCTGATGATGCCAAAGAAAAACTCTATGAGTTAAACAGAAGGACTGAGTTTAAAGTTATTTCAGATGATTTTATTCCTGAAGTATTAAAATTTGATACAATTAATTCTGTTGAAACGAATATTATCACCGAAAACGAAATTCCATATCTCCTCAATGCACAAGGCAAAATTACATTATCATGTTATTTAAATGATTATGAGTTAAAAGCGATTATTGATACCGCTGTAAGTTACTCGCTTATAAACACTTATACGGCAATGGAATTGATGGAAACAAATATTATAAACATTACTGATGTTCAGGGAGATTTAAAAGACTTCTATGAAAATAAGATGCTTAAAAATGGTGTACGCATAAAGATAAAAAGTATTCGTATAGGAGAAAAAACATACGAAAACAAAGTACTTATAATTTCGAACGATATTAAAGAAGCTTTAATACTTGGAAACAATATAGTTCATAATAATGATTTTGAAATAAACACAGAAGATGGAAATATCATATTTAAATAAGATGAAGAAGATATTTTATACCATAATAATCGTTTTTGCTGCTTATAGTTTAACTGCTCAGCAGGCTCAGTATACACAGTATATGTTTAACCTGTCGAACTACAATCCCAGCTATACTGCCTCCGACAGCGCGCTAACGGCTTTTGCTGCGGGAAGGCAACAGTGGGCAGGATTTAAAGATACGTATGGTGAAACAATAAACCCCAGAGAAATATTCTTTAGACTTGAGATGCCTTTATATGATTTTAATAGTAATATTGGTATTTCATATCAATACGACAAATTGGCTTTATGGAAAAACAGTAATCTGAAATTAAATTATGCCTACCGACATAAACTGAAACAAAAGCATATTTTAAGTTATGGTTTGGCTCTGGAATTTATCAATACTACTATCGATTTTAATAAATTGCACTCATTTAACGACGGAGACCCGGTATTGCTAAACGCCTCCGACAAAGGCACCACAGTAGATTTGGAACTGGGTTTAAACTATGTGTATAATAACAGGCTTTATGTTGGTATTTCAGGAGTTAGACTCTTAAACTCAAAGTTACCGATTGCTTATTCCAATATTCAAAATCAACGAATGTTTTATTTCAATGCTGCCTACGATATCCCATTGAACATTAATAATAGAAAGTCATTGATTATTACACCCGGGTTTTTAGTTAAAAAAAATTCTATTACTACCCAGGTGGAAGCCAATGTAATAGTTAATTATATGAATAAGTATTGGGCAGGATTATCTTACCGACAGGGAGATGCAGTAGGCCTGTTGGCAGGAATTAATATTTTTAATTTCGCACTTGGCCTTTCCTACGATTATAATATTTATGAGGGAATTCGGACTGCAAGTATTGGCAGTCCCGAAATTTTTATAAAATACTCTTATAAAATTAGTCCAAAAATTAAAAAGCAGGGATATTATAATCCGAGATATTTGTAATGTTTTTATATGGCGTTTTTCTGTTTTAAAATTTACTCTACAAAATACAGATATTTACAAACTTTTTCAGTTTCCAGAATTTTTTCATTTTTCCTAAAAAAAAATTATTCCGGCGTTGAAATTTTTAAATAGCAGATAATCAATAATATAAATATTTTAACCTTAGTTTTTCCTAGAGTTTATATTAGGTAAAAACCTACTGTTTTTTACCCTTGACAAGCATAGTTTTTTATATGAAGTTAGCAACAGAAATTGATGCAATTATTAAAACGCTGAGTTTGTATTTTGGGTTAGATAAAGGAAACTCAAATAATACAACAAATTAAGATTGATAAAACCCAAAATATACCCCGTGCGGTTGGCAAATATCTACCACACGGGGTTTTTTCTATTTAAAAATGTATGATACGATAATTTAGGAAAATAAATTATAAATTTGGCTTGCTCAGTTTCAGAAATAATTTGAAGATAAAATGTGATGCAATTTAATTCCAATATATCATACATCTATTTAAGATATTAGAGATGAATAATACCCGAAAATTATTTGTTATAAAATTTGTGCATACATTGATTTGGACATTTTTTGTTTTTGTGATCTTTTATATTCTATTTTCTGGGATTAGCAATAAAATTAACTCTTTTACATGGATAGCCATAGGTTTGGTGATTGCAGAAGGAATTGTGCTAATAATTTTTAATATGTTTTGTCCATTGACACTCATTGCACGAAAATACTCTAATTCAAAAAAAGACAATTTTGATATTTTCTTGCCAAATTGGTTGGCTAGATACAATAAAATAATTTTCACAACAATTTATCTGGTTGGTGTAATAATTGTAGTACTCAGAGTGTTATTTAATTATTAAGGCCAAGTGTAAAAACATATCCGGGCAGTGAAGCAACGGGCATGAGAATGAAAACAGCAAATAATGCTTGTGGCATTAATAATACATTGGATTGTTTAAAATAATCCTCAATGAGAACATTGATAATCCGTAAACGTGAACAAATTAGCAATCTACTATTTGGATGAGTTCTCCGGTTATTTATAGAAGTAGTCAAGGGGAGAATTGATAAAAAATTATAAAAAGAAAAAAATGATTAAACAATTAATAATTATATCTCAAACGAGTGTTCTATTAGTGCTTCTTCTGTCTAAATTTTGTTTTGGTCAAAAAACAATTGAAAATCAGCTTGATTTTATTAGAGTATACAGTTCTCAATCATATCAGCGACCTCCATTTGAAATAAAGGAAATCGAAATATCAAATAATAAAATTTGTAGCAGAACTGTACTACTCCCCAGAAATAAAATGCGTCCTCAATATCTGGATAAATATGACTCCATGGATACTGCAGTTAAGTGTCAGGACATCAGTTCTGTAGATTATGATTCTGTTGTAAATTATATTTTGACTTCAGGTTTACTAGATATTGATTTAAACTATACAAAACCTGACACTACCAATGGAATAATTGGTAATAAAATGGGCGGTGGGTCATATTTTTACATAGTAGAAACATCTAATGGAAAACTCAATTTATCAATTTCGGATGCAAGGATTTTTACACTTCCAGACGTTTTAGCAGATTTTGACAGATTGTTTAGACGGATATCCAGAAGATATTATTAAAAAGAGGAATAACACCCAACCCAAACCCCAATTCACAAACAAAAACTAATAAACAAAAAATCACCCCCACATTGCCCAATGCTTAATCAAAAGCAATATCCCGCCCTTACTTCATAAAATTATTTAAAACCAGTAAAAATTACGGCTGTTTGCAATAATAATTGTATGTAATTACCTGATGGTGTTGTGTAATTGCTAAATTTATCCCCTCAATTAATCCACGATGAGATTATCTGAATCCAAAAATTGAACAAATCTGAATAATGGTTAATTAAAAAGACATAATATAAATAAGAAGTTAACAAAAAACACAAACTCAAATCTTAAATATATGGAGAACGAAGTAGAAAAAACAAACAAAGCAAATGACGATTTATCTCAAAAATCTAGCGAGATGGAAATTGATCAGGATAAGTTTAATCAGTGGATTGAACAGCTGAGACTTGATCAAAATTTACCTCTCGGAATTTTTGGAGGGCTGATTGCTGCTGTTATTGGTGGTGTTTTATGGGCTGCAATCACTGTTGCTACCGGCTACCAAATCGGATATATGGCAGTAGCTGTTGGTTTAATGGTTGGTTTTGCTATAAGATTAACAGGTAAGGGTTTGGATAAGATTTTTGGAATTATTGGAGCCTTGCTTTCGGTTGTTGGCTGCATTTTAGGAAACTTTTTAAGTTTAGTAGGCTTTGCGGCAAATGATGAAGGATATGGATATTTAGAAACCCTTCAACTGCTTGATTATAGCATAATACCTGAAATAATGCTATCAACTTTTAGTCCAATGGATATTTTATTCTACGGAATTGCAATCTATGAAGGATATAGATTCTCTTTCAGAAAAATTACTGAGGAAGAAATACTAAAATTCAGGACTGTTTAAAGTAATCCATGATGTGAATACTAATAATCCAAAAATAAACATGTCTGCAGCAAGGTAATTGCCATGAGGCATTTAATTAAACTTATATTAATTAATGGCAATTAAAACTAGCAAATCCACAAATAACATAATACTATCAGGTGACTAAAGGAACAGTAGAAATCCTTCTACAATTTACTAAAAAAAATTCAAAACTGGTCGTACAATTGAGTATATGTTTTGGCTAATGTATGCAACAAACGAAATACAAATGTGTAGAATAATTATTACAGAAACTTAAATATTATTAACAAATCAATTAAACGAAAAAAAAATGAGAAATTATTTGACAATTAGCTTATCAATGATGTTAGTTATTTTCATCAGTAGTTGCAAAAAAAACGATGAACAAAACGTAACTGCACCCAAGTTGACAACAATTGAAATTAGTGACATTACATACAAAAGTGCCAAAAGTGGTGGTACTATTGTAAGTGATGGTGGGTCATCCATAGTAACACAAGGGGTTTGTTGGAGTAAAAATGAAAACCCAACAATTTTAGACAGTTACACTGTTGATGATACAACACAAAGTTTCAACAGTTATATTACTGGACTTGACGATGAAACTACCTACTATGTTCGTTCATACGCGACAAATGAAACCGAAACCGGTTATGGAAATCAAATTTCATTCACAACACTTAAAAAAATCACTAGTTCGTTTAGTGCAGTAGTTGATGGAATACCATATAATCCAACAAAATTGACTAAAAGTACCATATCGGGTATTATTCAAATTTCTGCTTTAAATGGTTCTCAAAATATGATAATTCGTATTCCGGAGGATTTTACAACTGGTAGTCACGATGTTAGCATGACCGATTATTCTATACAGTATTTCCCAGGTAATGGTCAAATATTCACATCCACAAGTGGTTCCGGGTCGATAAATATTTTGGAATTCGATGATCAAACATCTAGAATTAAAGTTTCTTTCCATTGTGTCGGAACTGACCCTAACTCATCAGCTACAGTGAATATTACAAATGGTCAATTAGAAACAACAATTAATTAAATAATTGCAGAGGATAGAATATTTCATTTCTTTATGTCATTTTAATATTCTTGAAGTCTGACAAATATGCGCCAGTTAATAGGGGACAATTAAAATCCCCCTTCAGATAAAAGGATAATTGTGTCCTATTAACTGGTGCTACTATTATTGAAATAAATGGAATAGATTTAGAAAACATTGATAAACCTAAATTAGAAAATGGATTTGATGCTATAATTTGAGTTGTTTAACCTGACAAATTTGTTATTGAAACCACTGCATAAAAAATAGAATTTAGCATTGATCCAAACAAGGAATACTATATTTCGGAATCGGCAAAAATTGTCAGAAAATTAATAGAAGATATGGAGAAAAAATACAAACCATGAAATCAGTTTATCACATTAAAAACTAATGCTGTTCGAAATAATAATTGTTTGTAATTGCCTGATATTAGGGCTAATTGCAAGATGTTCTGTTTAAAATATTCCATGATGAGAATTCTAATAATTTATAAAAGTGATAAATTTATGCGTTAACAACCTCATTACTTCCGGAAAATTCAATTTGAGAAGATGCTGTTTTTTTGCTTGTGCCAAGCGATTTTAACATTAAAGTATGTTGATAAAGCGCTCCCACAAAGGTTTTGTTTACATGATACGGGAGTTGATGTTTTTCAGCCGTTTTCCTGACAATTTTTGCCAGATTCTTATAATGAACATGGCTGATATTGGGAAAAAGATGATGAACCACCTGATAATTTAGTCCGCCAATAAACCATGTGAATATTTTACTGCCGGGTGCAAAATCGCTTGTTGTGTGCAACTGATGAATATTCCAGTTATTGCTCATTTCGTCATTGTTATCGGGCAATGGATAGTCGGAGGTAGGCACCACATGTGCTGATTGAAAAATTGCACTTAAAATCAGTCCGCTGGTAAAATGCATAATCATAAAACCCAACAAAATCCAATACCAGGCCAAAGGAATAAGTATTATGGGTAAAGCAAGGAAAACTGTATAATACATAATTTTTGAACCCAATAACTTAAGGAATAATTGTTTGTATTTTGCATCGCTACTCAAAGCCGATTACTTATTATACTTTCTCAGTTGTTTAAAGTCTTTCATTGTTGCCGCCGAAAATGTCATCAGCCCATACAAAAACCAGGCATAGATATATTGATATTTATGCACTTTCTTTAAGGGCTTGTGTGGTGAGAAACGTAAAATGCCGCCATGCGCAATATCCTCATCGTGGCCTTCGATATTTGTGTACCTGTGGTGCAAAACATTATGCTGCTGTTTCCATGTTGCAGGGAATCCGCCAAGTAAATACAAGGAACTCCCAAATAAATTGTTTACCCAAGGGTATTTAGAAAATGAGCCATGATTTGCATCGTGCATGGTTGCCATGCCAATTCCCGACATCCCAAGTCCCATAATCATCCAGCAAATTAATACCGAACCCAATGAACTGAATACTCCCGTGAGCATCAGGCCGTAAGGAACAAAATAAACCAATGCCATAAATAAGGCTTTAAGCAATATTTTTGCACCTCCGTGTTTTTCTATTCCGTTGTTTTCAAAGTATGCTTTTACATTATTCCGTAATTCTATAGCAAACTCTTGTTTATCTTTATTATATTTTAAATGCTTCATTTTGTAATCTTATTTTATTAATTGACACAAAGTTACGACAGACTTTCAGGGAAAAAAATTTAAGGGTCTGTTGCCAATTTATTTGGGATAAATCACAAAATATCGTGTGTGTAACATTAATTCATGGTGAGTGACATTCGCCCCTGAGTTACTATAGGAGGTCTTTCACTGCCAATAAATACTGTCGTGATACAGGAATGGTTTCTTTGGTTTTATCAAGGCTTAACCAATGGGTGTTGAAATTTTTATTGAGTTTTTCTATATATTGAATATTTACCAAACAGGTACGATGGGTACGGATGAAATTATTGAATACTCCAAGTTGTAACTCAACCTTTCTCAATGTATTTCTAATCATTTTCTTCTTTACAATTCCTTCATCATGATAGCCTATTTCAACATAATTGTCAGCCGATTTTGCATAAACTATTTCTGACACCTGAATCCTGAAATTTTCCGATTCATTTTCCGAAACAATTTCGATATACATATTCGCATAACTATCTGAATTCTGCTTTTGTTTATCTTGCATTGGACTGCTTTCTTGTAAAAGTTTTTTAAGCCGGAACTGGTACGAATTTATTCTGAACTTTAAATACATAGTTACCGGAAGGCTTAAGCAAATGTAAATTACCTTAACAACGATATAGTAAGTGATACTTGTCTCTCCAACATATCTTAGGTAAAAAATAAAAGCAAGACTTGTGCTAACTACCAGAAAAAAGTAATAAAGGGGAATGTAAAAGGGCTTATCGCTATTTTCATTCTCATTGTCTAGGGGAATGCGTTGAAATATTATTTGAGCGGAAATCAGAAATATCAAAACGATTATTCCAAATCCGGCCAGAAAAAGATTCTTGTTCTCAAATTCAAATTTATCAACTTCGAAAGGCTGAAATAAAAGTATAAATAAAAAAATTGATATGGCAATACCAAGGTGTAACCTGAAGTATGATTGCGTCAGGTGAATAAATTGATTTATTT
>JBFFLX010000076.1:0-15882 GCA_041554435.1 Bacteroidales bacterium | reverse complement strand
ACTTTTTGAGTTAATTCTTTAGTTTCTTTTTCAAAATTTTCTGTACTTACCTCGTCTGATAATTTTGTGCGGGTTTTGTTTTTCTGATTTATCAAATCTTTTACCGGAGGTAAAGTGTCATCAGAATTAATATTAAATAATTCCGGAAATTGAAGACCTTTAAAAATAATCCAGCAGAAAAAGATAAGCAATGATAACTTTACTGTATTTGTCGCATAGTCAATCCATGGGCCTTCCATATTAAATACTAAAATATTCTTAATCAGAGAAAGAAAAAAGATAATACTAAAAATGATATTAAGCGCTTTTAAATATCGATACTTGCGAATATCTGTATTTGAGTGATTTTCAAAATACAATAATTTGTTTTTATTTAATAAACTGAAGGATAACAGTTGATAAAAAGCGATTGTTAAGTAAAAAAACACATAAAATGTAATCTGAATTTTTATAAATAATGGTGATTCTGAAGGTGTCTCCTTCAGGTTTTCAGCTTATACTGTGGGAATAAGTACTATATTTACAATGATAAATGGTAGTAGGTGGAGGGCGTCTTTCCATTTTAGTTTGTCCTTTGATATTAAACTGGTTTTTGTATAAAAATATAATGAAGCAGGCATCAAAAAAAATGATATATGAACAAATATGGAAAGGTTAGTAGAGATTGGTTCGATCAGGTATTCAAAATAATAATGTACAGTATTAATGCCCAAAAGAATAAGAAAAATAGCGATGTAAATTGTGCTTTTAGGATTTGTGTTTTTCGAGGCCAACAAATAAATAGCGAATAAAAATGCCTGAAATGCAGCAAGTAATTCAATAGCATTTTTTACACTTAATTCCATTTATCGTATTATGCTTTTTAGGATGCAATTATACGAAAAAATTTATGGATACTTTTTAGGTTTAAGTTTTGTCATTATTAAAGAATCTTCAACCAGGATAATTGTATAATACAAATATCAGGATTGAAGATTCTGTTTTTTTATTTTTTGGGCAATAAAAATTTTAATTGAAAAGCACAGAAGAGTACTTAAAACTAATTATCATCTCATCAAATTGTTTGATATAATCCTGTCCGAAATTACCATGTGCTAAATGCTCTTTATCTCCCAGTTTTTCAATGTGTAACCTAACATTATTAATTTTAGCCTTTGAATTGGCGATTTCAAGTTCAAAATCATTTATAACATAACCTTCAAATTCGAGAGCTCCACCACCGCTGGCTGATTTAAAGGTTTCTTTTTCATAATTATTCTCTATCTCTTCCTTATACTTTTTATAAAAAAGTGGATATAAAGATGTAGATGTTGCACCAGTATCGAAATGAAATCGCAAATTATCGTTTTTATATTTAGTTTCAATTATTGGCATTAATCCGTCGAGGGCAAAATTATTGAAGGTATATTCCACTGGGGTTTGAGGTACAAATATCTGATTTTCTTTGTTTATACGTATTTCTTTCATGGCCTCAATTACCGGAAAACCTATGGCCCCATTTATGTAGTAATCCATTTGTGGGAATGAGAGGTCTTTATCATCCAGTACCAGGAAGAAAACATTTTTAAATATGATTTCTCCTAATTTTATTTCATCGGCTATGGCAATGCCACTCTTTACTTTTAAGCCGGTGGCAGCAGTTACATAAAAATCAGCCTCTATATATGTTAATCCAAGTTCTTCAACCAGCGATCTTATAATAACTGAAAAGTTAGCTCCTGTATCAAAAAGTAAGTTTTTAGTGCTATCACCAATTTCAACATCCACATTAAACAGTCCAACTTTATCTCTGTACATTGGAATTATGCAGTCTTCATTTTTTATAATTTCCTGCTTTGGAACATCTTTAAGTGCTCTCCAAATATTTATTTCGTTTCTCAACATTTCCATATCAGCTGAGTCGGTTAAAGAACTATAATTAGTTTGTATAATTTCACTGATTTGAGCAGCTTGTGAGTATTCAAATAAATTAATACAGTTTTCCAGTTGTGCACGATAAAGATTATTCATTAAAGTATCGTTAATCTCGGGACTTTCTAAAGTCAGTAATTTTTCTATTGCCTTATTCGACACCTCTGGATTATTAAATACTTTGTTGATAATTGCCTCGTAATAAAGTGAATGCGTTTCTGATAACTCATTTTTATTTTCCGCAAAAGTAGTTTTTAGTTTAAAAAAGTCCAATTCATCATACAACTTTCCCAATTGATTTAGAACTTTTTGGTTTGAGATTTTATGAGTCGTTTCTGTACAACTAAATAAGAACAAAAATGAAATTATTAATAGGATATTTGTTTTCATGACTTACTAAAGATTTAATTTATACTTTATTTAACTATTATGTAGAATCATCTATTTGGTTACGAAGTTTTAAACTTAAATCTCCACCTTAAAATTAAGTACAGGCAATAGACCCACCATATAAATTTGTTCTACTGTTTCTCTTTCAACATCGTAATATTCACCCCAAACATTATAGCGTGATGTAAGGTTTTGAATATCCAATGATAGTATCCATGACCATTTTGATTTATTTTGGCGATAACTTATCCCCATATCAATTCTAAAATAGTCGGGTGTTTTTGTTTCGAATGCCCTGTCATAATCCCGTATATCTTTTCCTTCTGCTATGGAGGCTGCAAGATCAACAGGAATGGTACGGTAACCACCACGGAGCATTCCTCTTATGTTGGCCGAAATGATATTTTGTTTTTTCTTTCCAACTCTGAATTCTTTTCCTGCTAAAGCATTAACCAGGTAGTTGCTGTTGTAACGTGTATTTCTCTCCTCAAAGCCAGGAATGGTATATTTTGATTGAAATAGGGAAGTGGTAAACAGTAAATAGTACTGTCGTGAAAAACTCTTGTCGAGCGTAAGTTCCAGGCCGTAATTCTGACCAGTACCCTCATTGTTAAATGCATCATTAGTAAACCCTCCGCCAAAATTCAATGAACTAACTGTTCCTGTTGTATCGCCAACCATAATCGGAACATCGTATAAATATTGGTAATATACCTCTGTCCTGAAATTAAAATTATCCCCAAAAAAGAAACTATATCCTGCTACTGAATGAAACGCCCTTGTCATTTTAAGATCTTTGTTAGGATGATAATAATTACCATTTTCTAGTAAATTTTGTGCAGTATATATTGATGCTTGTTCAGCTTTGCTATGCAAACCAAATGCAAGGCTAAAACGATTTTTATCATTTAATTTATATGTAAAACCTAAGCGTGGTTCAATGGATAAATCATTATTTATGGATAACATCATAGCATGTATACCAGTATTCATATCCAGTTTTTCGTTAATTCTGTATTTCCATTGAAAATAAGCCTGCATTCTTGCAGTTCTTCCTTCCTGATTTAAATGATTTTCATACTTGCCTTCATCCCAGTTTAATTTATTAACGTTTAGTTTGAATTGCTGATTAGTATAGATAAGACCAGTACGAATAATTTGTTTAGCGTTGAATTTATGATTTAACATTGAACTCAGGGTTGTTGTATTATAAATGTATTTCTCGTCAAGTACCGGAGTTTTATCAAAATTATAATCCAGGGAATCTTCGATCTGCGAACTATTTGTATGTGAATAAGATAATACTGTTCTTAAATATGTTTTGTTGTTTTTGAAGAGGTAATTATTTGTTACGCCTACTATACCCAACATCTGATCTTCGCTATAGCTGAAATGATCTGATCGATAAAGCCATTGTGTGGTATCTTGTGGAACTTCACCGGCAGAGCCACTAATTCCACCAAGTCCCCAGATATTAAATCTTCCAAAATTCTTAGTTGGAATGTTGATATTGTATGATAAATCCTGCCATTCAGGAAAAACGTCTGCATCGCCGATAGTAAATCCCATTTTATTTAGTAGTGAGGTTGTTGCATAGCGATAATTAAATAAGTAGGAGGCTCCACCTTTGTTTTTGGAAAACGGGCCTTCAGCGGAAGCTTGTATCCCCATAACACCTAACTGAAATGCAAATTCATGCTTTTCATTGTTTCCTGTTCTTAGCCTCAAGTCGAAAACACTGGAGATAGCATTTCCATATTCAGCTGAGAAAGCTCCAGTATAAAAATCTGAGTTGTCGAGTACCTGAGTGCTTAAGGCACTTACTCCACCACCACTGCTGCCCTCACCTTCTGCAAAATGATTTGGGTTAGGAATTTCAACACCTTCCATACGCCACAGCATTCCTCTGGGGGAGTTACCTCTCACTACTAATTGGTTGTTTTCGTCGTCGGCAGAGGATACGCCGGCGAAGGATTGAACTGTTCTTGCCGGATCATTAATCCCTGCTGCCATCCTGGAGGTGGATTCGATAGTAATGCGTTGTGCACTTAGTGTAACCATTGAATTGATAGGTTCACCTAATTCATCTGTGGCTTTTATTACTACCTCATTTAAAGTTGAAATATCTTCAGTTAATTGAATATTTAATACCAGTTCGTTTCCTGATATTAATTCAATTTCATTAAAAAATACATCTTCATAACCTATATAACTTACTTTGATATTATGTCTGCCCACCGGGACATTCTCAATCCAGTAATTTCCGTCAGAATCGCTAGTGCCACCCATTAACGGATCAGTGTCTGTAATAATAATGTTTGCCCCTGGTAAGCTGACTTGTGTATCTGCATCAGTTATTTTTCCTCTTAGCGTTTGTGTATATTTCTGAGAAAATATTGTGGTTGTGATAAATACCATTACAAATATTAAAAGTAATTTTTTCATTTTTCTTGTATTAATCTTTTTTCAAATAAATTTAACTACATATAAATTATTAGTGTGTTATTGTATGGTGGAGCAAAAGAACATTGGTTTTTTTGCATTTGCGACCGATTAAATAAAGTCGAACCAATTTTATGTTTATAAATGAGTTTGACTTTATTAATGATTTTCGTTCGATTATCTGTTAAACTATTGGTATTAATAATGTTACGCCAATATTTAGTTTGATATAATTTGTTTACTAATCCTGCTATGTTAATTCTTTGTTTTACTCTTATTAACCCAAAACCCAATATTGATTTTAAATCCAAAATGATTTCGCCAAACATTTGGTTGATTATCGTAAGCGAAATATGAGCCACCAAACTGCAGCCCCATTGATATTGCAAAACTTCTCATTGCCGGGAACTGAAAACCTGGTTCGATAGCAAGAGTGGTTGTATAATGGTCGTTTAACATATTCCTTCCTATCCCGATAACTGGCCCTATATAAAACCCTTTGGAAGAGGTTTTTGTGTTTTCTTTTTTCTTAAGATAAACCGGTAAAACAAATTGAAATCCAAGATCAGAAAATCCATTCTTTTTACCTCCAAAATGATAGTTTGCCAAAGTTGTTATTCTAAAATCGATTCTTTTACCTAACGGAATTTGAAGAGTAATAGGAATAATATTAATGTCAAATTCATTTTTTTCGTAAAAGGGTTCGACAGTAAATCCTGGCTGAAGTCCTATGAAAATTGGTCTTTTATCCTGTGAATATGAGTAAAGGACTATTCCTATTAAAAGTGTTATTATTACGGTTCTTGCTTTCATGATTCTATTATTTTAAATACTATTTGATTTACATATCGAATTCAGTATTCACATCCTTTGTTTTCTTTTTATAGTTGCTGATTTGATAGCTCAGGCTGAAAAGCATTATTGGTGATTCGTTATTAAAAACTCCCAATAATTTCATATCTCCGGTTTCTGTTTTTAAATCATAATTTAGCGTCTGGAAAATGTCTTTGCATTGAACACTTAGTGAAAGTTTTCCTTTAAGAAATTGTTGTTTAACAGCTGCATCAACAAAATAATATTCACTCAAATTTCCTTGTGACCTTGCTGTAGGGCTATTGTAATATCCAATAAGTTGAACAGATGTGTTTTTTGCTATGGTGAATGAATTA
The DNA here is from genome assembly GCA_041554435.1 of Bacteroidales bacterium. Taxonomy (GTDB): domain Bacteria; phylum Bacteroidota; class Bacteroidia; order Bacteroidales; family F082; genus BM524. Next base: position 9,970 of record JBFFLX010000076.1, on the reverse strand, counting down.
ACCATTTGTGCACTCCATGAGAACATTTGTTCTTTAAAAGGATCTTCAAACACATATCCTTCAATTGTATAATGATACAAGTTTGCATTTACGTTCATACTCCACCATGGTGTGAGTTCAAAATTACCCATTAGTTCTAGGCCTAATGATCTGTCGTTACAGTCATTATGAAATGAAGTGTGGATTTTATCATCTTCTTCTATCCACAGTCTTTGCTCAATTTTATCCGTTGTGGTTCTGTAATAAATATTTGACGTAATTACGTTTTTCTCGCTGGCGAATTGATATCCCAATTCAACATTTCTTACAATTTCCGGCAGTAAAAATGGATTTCCTTCTGCATAAAAATATTCGTCTTCAAACTCCGGGAATGGATTCATCATATATTCATCAGGACGGTTAATACGATTTGTCATAGCCAGTTTAATGCTGTGTTTATCATCAAATGATTTGGAAAATGAAAATGCCGGAAAAAAGTGGAGTTTATCGTATTTATATCCATCGGTTTTATCATGTTCTTTGAGTAATCTGTCCATATATTCTATACGTAAACCAAGTGAAGACTTAATACCCCAAAATTCAGTATTTACATTGGCATATCCCGCATATATATCTTCATTAAAATCGTATTGGTTGGTATAATCGGCATGATTTACCCAATCTCCCTTATCATAATCGTAGTTGGCATAAATAACATCGAGGAATCGATTATAATAATGAGTTGATATTCCGGTTTCCAATGTGGTCTTACCTGAAAGAGGAAGAGTGTAATCAGCATCCAAACGGTAATCATGACTGTAGTTGTCGTTTAAAACATCTTGTAAAAAAGGTGATGTATCAATTATATTGAAGTTTTGATCTGCATCTGATTGTGTTTGACTATTAAGTAGATAGTAATCAATATATGAGTAGTAAGCATTTATGGCTATGGAACTTCCCTCTTTATTCAGTTTTAAGTTGTATCCCAGATTATTGGTGTAAAACTTTGGTTTTTGCAAAAAGTAGAAGGTGTTATAACTGTACTCTTCAGTGCTTGCAGGAACCGAATAACCCGAATTCCTGGTTTTAATGTCAGCCTCAATGGCAGTATAACCTCCATGGAATGAATATGTTATATTACTTCTTTTATCAGGATTATAATCCATACCAAACCTAAATCCAAGATTATTTTCATTTATTAACCTGTCCTGCAACATAGCAGCATGATGAACGCTGTCTCCTGATTTGTAGAAATCACGATAGTAATCATTAAAGGCTGTTGTATTCCAATCGCGCCAATCTATCCCAACTGATAAAGCCATTTTTTCTCGGTTTAAGTTAAGGCTTATATCACCTGAATATTTTCCTTTTGTTCCAACTGTAGCGTTTACCATACCATTAAAGCCTTGTTGCAAACCTTTCTTAAGAATGATATTAATTATACCGGCTCCGCCTTCAGCATTGTATTTTACTGATGGATTGGTTATAACTTCTATCTTGCTAATTTGGTTAGCAGGCGTTTGTTTTAAAACTTGTTCGGCTTTTAATGTTGTTGGTTTTCCATTTACCAAAACAATATAATTTGAACTACCCCTCAGTTTTACATTTCCATCAGGGTCAACCTGAACAGAAGGAGAAAGTACCAATGCATCTACTGCAGTTCCGCCTGTAGCCAAAAGGTTTTTATCAATATTCAGGACCTGCTTATCGATTGAATTACTGATGGTTGAAACACGTGATTTTATCTCAACTTCACCGAGTAAGGCAGTAGCAGGGTGCATTTTAATCTGGCCCAGATCAAGCACTTTCATGCCTTTATCAAAATTAAGTTTTTGTATAGTTACTTCTTCATAACCCATAAAACTTATTTCAATATAGTAATCGTCTTTTACTACTTTTTCAAGTAAAAATTTACCTTCATTATCGCTAATGGTTCCGGTAACAAGACTTGAGTCTGTTGTTAAATGTAATGCAATAGTTGCATAAGGAATGTTTTCATTATTTTGTTCTTCTACAATCTGTCCTTGAATATCATATTTTTTTTCTACTGCAGAAAATGCATTCAGGGTAAATAAGAAGAAACATAATACGTATAATACTTTTACTTTTTTCATGATCATATTTTTTTGATTTGATGAAGCAAAAGAACGGCGGATATAGATGTGAATCGACCGAAAGAAAAAAGTCGAACTAATTCGTTAAAAGAAATCAGTTCGACTTTTTTGGCCTTATCAGTTCGACTTTTGGCTAAGCGGCTGACTTTAAATGTTTTTTGCGATATTGGGTTGGGGTTAAACTAGTATATTTTTTAAATGCTGTATTGAAGGATGACTTGGAATTAAAACCTACATCATACAGTATTTCTAAAATGGTAAGGTCTTTTTTAGCAGGATCGGATAGTATTTCCATTGCTTTTCTTATCCGAAAACTGTTTACAAAATCAAAAAAGTGCTGGTTAAGATCATGATTTATCAGTAAAGATAATTCTTTTGCAGAAACATCAATTTTTTTTGAAAGCAAGTAAATAGTTAGAGAAGGATCGAGAAAAGGCTCTTCCTCAACCATATATTTATTAAGATTATTTATTTTATCATTTACATTTCTGTTAAAGTTATTTGCAGGATCAGTTTTAATTATTTGTTCTTCACCTTCCTTAACCATATTAGATACCAACTGCAATTTTGAATCGATTCCTCTGAAAAGTTCGGGATTAAGCATGATTCTGAATACCATCCAGGTGATATAGAAAAGCGCAATAATTGAAGTAATGAGCAAAGAATAGAAATATGCATTTTCATATTCCAAAAACATAAAAATATTTTTTAATGAAGCAACAAATGCTTCAATGGCAAAAACAGTAAATAGTTGAAAAAGCCAGTTGTAATTGAATAGATTAGCATCAGAAAAGTTTTCTAATAATAGTCTTCGGTATCGGTTTATTACGAGAAAACTTGCTATTAAATAAACTACTATTTGCGTATGCACCAAAATATACGACAGTTGTATTTCTATTTGCCTGCTAGACAAAGTGTTAGAATTAATATATTCCATTTGCCCTGCAAAATCCTGATAGTAAAACCTTGGTATTAATACAATATTTACAATTAAAAATGGCAGTGCATGAAGCAAGTGCTTCCATTTCAGATTAAAATCAGAATAAACGATGGAAAGTAAATACAAAAATATCAATGGTAGTTTAAACAGAACCAGCGAGTTAATCAACATTCCCAGGGCCGGAAAATGTGGATATATATAACCACCTATAAATATACTATCAGAATCTTCAGCACTTACTAAGAGAAATGCGGCAAGCAAGAGGTTGCTTACAAGATTTTTCGTTTTCATGGTAAGCAAGAATGCTGCTAACAGCAAATGGACAAAAACTATAAGCAAAGAAAGTATTTGAAGGATATCTAGTTCCATTTGTAACTCATATATATTTATTTTTCCAACAAATATATAAAAGTTTTAATTCCTCTAATATTCCTTATTTTCAATTAGTTTGTTAGAAAAAACAGTATTTTTAATGAATGCTTGTTTTAGAGTAATAGTTAAGGAGTTTAATGTTATTCGAAAGTTTACCCATATCACATATCAGGTCTTTCTTTTCATATTGGCTGAGAGAAAACTCATTGTTAGTTTTTATTTCATTCCTTTCCAGAAAGTCGAGACATACAAATCCTCTGCATATTATCAACGAAATAAGTCTTAAAAACTTTTTTTTGTTACTTGTTGAATAGTTTGTTTGATGAACAAGTTCGAAGGTTTCTTCCATCAATGAAGTGTAGGTTTGTCGCAGATCATTTATTTTTGTTGTTATAGTGGCAAGTGTTCTTATTCCATGCTGGGAATCCTTATAAATGTCGAATATGTCATTCTCCAACTGGCCAATTCCTCCGAGACTATGAATCATTTTTACTTCACTTTCTTGAATGTTGTCCTCGAAAATCGTTCTGTAAAATAGCAGAGAAAGTCCGCCTTTATCGAAAGTAATTTTTTTTATTTCTTCCTGAGTAGTGCTGCCCAATTTCTGCTTTCGACTTAATACCTGAGCATCATACACTTTAAAAGCAATACTTTTTACTTGATCAGCATCCTCAGAATTTTCTAAAGCTATCTGACAAAACTTAATAAATAACTTTTGATTGGAATTTTGGGCTAATTTTTCATTCGGATTATTAATCATATCCAAAATATGCTCCTTCGATATATCATGATCATCAAAAAAGTCGTCGAAAAGACCTGTTAATGCACCTAAATAAGTAATTCCATAACGCTCTTTGGCCGACATTTTTCTTCCTCTAAGCAGGCAAAAACCTTCACCTAAAAGTGCAGGAACGGCAAAGCCATAATAACCAGTCATTTTCCTGTAATCTTTGTCGGTCAATGTACTGTCGTTATCAATCTTGCTTTTCTCTATATCAATTACAATTGTCTTTTTTAAAAACTGCTTTTGATTCTTCATACTTAAGCCTAAACTCATAAAAAGTTTGGGTAGATATATCAAATTTCCAAAGCGATTGTTTGTATTTGCCATAGGGCTGTAAATGTATAAAAACTTCTATAAAAAGGGCACACTTTATTTAATTTTAGGATTTTTTCTAAATTAAGGATGGTTAAGTTTTTTGTAATGCTTAGATTATTTATTGATAATATTGAATTTTAATTGATATTTTCGTTCCCTGGTTCGAATTATCATAAAATCAACATTTTCCATATGTTTTCAAAAAAAGAAATCGCAACATATTATAATCATACCTTAATGCACTATAAGGTAAGTTGGCAATTAAAGAAAAGCAAAGGGCTGCATTATGGATTGTGGTATAAAGATACTCAAAACTTACATCAGGCAATTCAGAATACTAATAAAAAGATTGGTAGTTTTATTGATAACTCTAAGGAATTTAAAGTTCTGGATGCAGGATGTGGTGTAGGAGGCTCAGCGATTTACCTTGCGCATAATTATAATTGTAAAGTAAGCGGTATTACTTTAAGTCCGGCTCAATATCGTCAGGGCCTCGATTATGTAAAGGAAGAAGGTTTGACGGAAATAGTTGATTTGTCGGTACAGGATTATACTGAAACAAATTTCAAAGATGAGACTTTCGATTTGGTTTTTGCCATTGAAAGTTACTGCCATGCCGATGAAAAAAAAGATGTTTATGATGAGGCTTTCAGACTTTTAAAGCCCGGAGGACAGTTGGTAATAATTGATAGTATTAAAACAGAAAAGGGTAAACTGCCCCAAAATCGTAAAACAATAGAATGGTTATTGCATCGCTGGGCTATATCCGACCTTGATGATGGACCTGAAACTTATGAAAAACTAAAATATGCCGGCTTTGAAGATGCTAATATTGAGGATCTTACAAAAAATGCCAGGAAATCTGTAAACAGAATTTATAGAAGATCGTTTTGGGGATTAATAACAATACCATTATATACCCTTATTTTTCCCACTAAGTATCATTTTTCCCGCAGGCACCCCGAATCGGGCTGGGCCTTACACAAATGTTTTAGAAAAGAATTATTACAATATGTGTGTATAAGTGCAAAGAAACCTGAATAATTTATTTTTTAAACGGGCAGGCTCACAGTAAATTCTGTCCCATTTCCTTCATTACTTTCAATGTGCAAATTTCCATTGTGCAGGCTTATTAAATCATTGCAAATGCTCAAGCCTAAGCCTGTGCCACCTTCATTTTTCAAACCTTTGCTACTCACTATTATTTGATTCTGACGAAGCATTTTAAGTGTAGTTTTGTTCATCCCAACTCCATTATCATTAACTTTAATTATTAGCTTGTTTTTTTCTACGAAAGCAATAACTTTAACTCTACCATCTTTAGGAGTAAATTTTAGCGCATTAGAAATCAGGTTAGTCAGTATTATCATTGTTATGTCAATATCAATATTTACTTTACCTACTACTTTGTTTTCAAATTCAAGAGTAAGTTCATTGTTTACTTCCGAATATTTGAATGTAGATTCTAGTGGCTCAAATATTTTATTTATAGACACTGATTTGGGATTAAAAACTATTTTGTTAGACTGCGATCTGGTCCAGGTTAGCAAATTGTCAACCAATCGTAGTGTTTCAATGGATTTTTGATATACCAGTTCAGAATAATGTAGAACTTCTTTATCTTCTTCCGAAACAGTTTTTCTAATCATATCACTAAATCCAACAATAGTGTTGAATGGACTTCGCAAATCGTGTGATAATACCGAAAAGAGTTTGTCTTTAGTATTATTAGCCTCATGTAGTTTTTTGTTCATTTTATTTTGTAGTTGTATCCTCCACAATAAAATAAGACCGATAATTATCATCAGGATAATAATAATTATAAGATATTTTCTTTCGGTTGATTTGGATTCCAGTTCTTGTTTAGCAAGTTGCAACGACTGTTGTGTTTCATAATTTGACTTAACATCTTCCAATACTTCTATTTGCTGCAGAAAAAGAATGGAATCGTAAAGCACTACGAACTTATTTAGGGCAGCCAGGGCGGCATCTTTATTATTTATTGTTTGATAAAACTTAGCAGAAACTTTGTAGGTTTCAAGTACTTTTGGATGCATTTCAAGTTTCTTGGATATTTCCAGTGCCTTATCGAGAGCATCTTTACCTTCTGCATTCATGTCCAATTCAGCATAAACCATGGCAATCCCTAAATAGTCTTCCACTAGTCCAAAATAGTGCTGTTTCTTATCGTGTAATTCTATGGCCTTAAGGTAGTTGTTGAGAGATTTTTTAAATTCACCACGCTTAAAATAAATGGTGGCCATACCATTTAAGCAATAGGCTGTATAAGTAAGGTTTTTAATTTTTTTATGATGATTATACGATTTATTATAGTTCAACATCGACAAATCTAAGTGGCCTTGGTATTGCTGCGTTTTGGCAAGTTGGTAAAGTGCTGAAGCATATCCTGTACTATCCCCAATTTTCTTCCTTATTTCAAGGGCCTTAGTAAAATACTCACTTGCAATATCATACTTTTTCTCTTCCTGATTAATAAGTCCCATATTGATATAACCGTAGGCTATTCCACTTTTATTATCCAATTTTTTGAAAATTTTTATCGATTCTTCAGAGTACTTTAATGCAAGAGAGATATTCCCACTCATGGTGTATACATCTCCAAGGTTATTATATGAATATGCCAGCCTTATAGAATCGTTTACCTGCATGCTTCTTTTCAATGATTCCTGCAAATATGGAATTGCATTCTTCATATCGTATTTGTAATGGAAATATATTACTCCGATAAAACCATTAATCTGGGGAAGTAGATCTGTAAAATCATAATTTTCAGCAATCTGCTTTGCCTTTATACCCACTATAAGTGCGGAATCAGGGTTTTTTTCACGTAAGTTCCAACACTTTGAGGTCATTGCACTTGCCTGATTATAAACAGGCTTAATGTTTTTTGCCTTCTGGTTTTGAGCCATTAATTGGCAAAAAAACAATAATAAAAATATTGTAATATTTATTCTGATTATTCTCTCCACAAACTGAATTAATATATCGCTAATATCAATAAAAATTTTGAATTGAAGTGATTTTGATATCTTTTTCTAATGTTAAAAATGAAAAAATTTGTATTGATATTTATAGAAAGTGTTTTGCTCTCCATGCCCTTATTTTAATCAAACTCACTGAATTTTGGGAAAATTTATGATTATTGCTTTAATAATTAAGTTTTTTTAACCAGTATAAAGTATTGTTTTGTTGAGTACTAGGTATATTTGTGGCAATCGTAAATTCAATCAAATAATTAAAAAATCAAAGAAATGAAAAAGTTAATACCCATTTTAATATTATTATTGGCCGGTTTAATTATTTTACCATCTTTTACTCAGGCTCAGGATGTTCTCAAGTCGGATAAAAAAATAAGAATTAAAATAGTTAAAGAATTTAATGGTAACAGAGTTGTAACCGACACAATAATTGAGGGAAACACCGATATTATTGAGAAAGATATTATTGATAATTCAACTAATAAAAATAAATTTATTGTAATCACAACCAATGACATTGATTCGGAGGATAAAAATTATACAAATGTTGATAAGAGTATTATTATTGTTGATGATGACATTTCTTATGATTTAATTGAAACACCGAATGCCTTAAATAAATCATTTCAACTTAGTAGTGCATATTCGCAAAAAGTAACAGATATTGAATTGAGAGATGCAGGTATTAAAAATAAACCAGATCGCCTTAATGCTAAAAACATTAATTTAGAAGTTGATGGTGGTATAATTGATTTGGCATTTACACTTAAGTCAGAAAAAACTCCCAAAGTAATTATTTATAATGTTTACGGCGATAAAGTTTTCAAAGGAAAGCCTGAACTAATAAATGGAAACTATCAAATTAAAATTGATCTCTCAACTAAGCAGCACGGAACGTATTATTTGCAACTTATAGTGGGGAATGCTTCTTTCGCTGAAAGAATAATTCTTTAACAATTTATGATGTGGTTAATTTGCACATTAAGCAGTTTAACTAAATAGAATAAAGTATATCCAATTAGCATTTATACTTTCGAAACAATTAGAAAAATCAGAATTTTTTTGACAAAAAAACTAGCCTAAAGTCGGCTTACAACAAGTTGAAGAATTTTGTTTAGCCAGGTATTTTTCTTAAGAGAATAATTCGACAAGAATGTATTGGTGCTTAATGCCGCAAATAGTAATTTTTTGTTAAGTTCAGGAAACATAGTTTTCTTTACCCTTTTGTAGTAAGCTTTATTATATTCTTTGGAGAAATTATTTGCTGTAAAACATTTTTTTACCTGATCGGCCGCAAACCTTCCGGTTCTCAGCGCATTACCAATTCCTTCTCCACTAAGAGGATCTACAATATTAGCAGAATCTCCAACTAATAAAACGCGATTTCCATAAATTTTCTTATATCGGTTATATACGGGAATTCTATATGCTTTTATTCCACCTTCCAGAATGGCATCTTTAAATCTATCCTTAAATTTGGGATTATTATTGATAATTTCCGTAAATAATTCTCCTAATTTGACACCATGTTTTTTCACCATTTTTTCATCCATACCAAAACCAACATTAAAGGTATTATTATGCATTGGGAAAATCCAGAAATAACCCCGAAATATTTCGTTAATGTAGTGAATTTCAATAGCATCTTCATATCCCATATCCTTTACATTGGAATAATATGCTTTAACACTAGAGCCATACATGGTTTCCTTTACTTTATTTGGATTTACAAATTTGGCTATCAGAGAATTAACTCCATCAGCACCCACAATCATCTTTCCCTTAAATACTCCTTTGGATGTAGTAATTTTAACTTCATCATCTGTAATAAAGCAGTCGGTTATGAGGGTGTCTTCAAATACATTTATGTTTTTGTGAGTTTTACATTCTTTTAGAAGTTCATTATCAAAAAGAGCTCTTTCAATAATGTAAGGACTCTTATCTTCAGGTAACTTAAAAAAAGTTGTATATCCTTTTGTAGACGTGACAACACATCCGTGAATTATTTTTTTCTTTTGAAATGATTGTATAGTATTGTGAAGTTGTGGAGAAAGTTTTTTTATCTGTCTTTGAGAATCAATAGTAATACCATCGCCGCATATTTTTTCCCTTGGAAATACAGCTTTGTCGATGAGGGCTATTTTTAATTCGGTATTGGCTAAACTCAAGGCTGTAGAACAGCCGGCTGGGCCAGCTCCTGCTATAATAACATCAAACTCTTTAATATTCATTCATTAGTTTTATACAAAAATAGCATAAAATCAATGTCTTATTAAATGAGTGAATAGGAATATTGTAAAAACAATTCGGAGTTAAATTAATAATAAAGAAAGTTTTAGTTATCCTCCTTATACCATAAGTACCATGCTAATGAATACATATCCCCTTTCTTTTTTAATTCCATTTTTTCCGCTTCTTTTATTGATTTAGGACTCATTACCAGGTAATCATCTCCCGGATTCCAGTT
>JBFFLX010000075.1:0-16196 GCA_041554435.1 Bacteroidales bacterium | reverse complement strand
GTCAAAAGTGTCATCCAAAACATTTTCAATATCATAAACATTTGAACGAATAAACCTTGCCGGGATGTTTAATTCGGCAGACAATTCTGTGGCTTTTTGTATGGACGTGTCGGAAATATCAACTCCGGTTACTTCGGCTCCTTGTCTTGCCAACGACAACGTATCCATTCCAAAGTGACACTGAAGATGCAGCAGTTTCTTTCCTCTGATGTCTCCTAATTCTTCAATTTCAATATGATTTAGCGAAGTTTTTCCATTTTTAAAACTGTCAATATCATAAAAGACTGAATCTGCATGTAAGGTTGTCAATTCATTCCAGCTTTTTCTATTGTGCTCAAAACTATTCATCTGTGATTTACATTTTTTTATTGTAATTATCTCTAATTCTTACTAATCTTTTATATATGATACCCCTTATGTTCTTTATATCGCGGGTACCCTATATTATTTCTTTTTTGATTCCATATTGTAAATAACCGGAGTTTTATATTTCCATTTTTCCCAAAGTTGCTCATCTTTTAGCAGACTTACCATAAAATCTGCAACATTAATTCTACTTGTTTTGCCAGTATCAAATATTGGACTTCTTATGGGTGAAGGATGAATGGTATATTCTGACACTTCAGTTTCATTTATTAAGGTATCAGGTCTTACAGCAATCCATTCAATTTGTTTATTATTTATACCTACTGTTTCGATTAAATATCCTATTGCTAAATCATTGTCTCGTTGCGGAGGTAATAAAAATCTCATAATTTTCATTACAAAATTCTCATTTATTTTAAACTTCTCATTCTGCGATTTGTTTATACAAGCCGTAGTATTCATCAACACTATTTTTACGGTTTTGTTTTTATTAGTTTCCTTTATCGTATTAACAGTTTTTATTAATGCATCAACTACCAGTGTATATGGCTTTCCAAATATCCCCTTAAGTGTAATATTATGTCCCAGACATGATATTACGGCATCTACATCACTTAAATAGTGTTTCAACTTTTGATTATCGATTTCTAATATGCCGGCTTTTATTACTTCTATATGTTTGCTACTTTTTATCGCATCAAATTTTTCTGCATTTCTCGTTAAAGCTTTAACATCTATCCCTTGCTTTAATAATTGAGTAACAACATTAAAACCTGTAGTTCCATTGGCTCCTAATACTAAGACTTTCATATAATTTCTCTCCTTTTATTTTTTCTTTTCTATACCTTGATTTACCTATTTTCTATCTGGGCATCTAAAGTCCCGTGTTAACAACTATGCTGGTTTATTTACCTTTTTTTAATTTATCATAATCCTGCAAAGCCAACTTAATACTTGAAATTACCAAATCGGGGTCGTCCTGTTGAATGTAGTGTCCGGAAGAAGAACTATAAAAGAACTTTCCATATTTCAACGGATCCAACAATGCTATCCAGCGTTTCATTTTTAAGTTGTTGTTAATTCGAAATAATTTATGTTTATCAAAAATTGTTTCTCCCCTATCGTCATTGTCGGGGTACCCACCCGCCATTATAAAATGTACAGGCACATCAGGCAAGGGATTACGCACACATTCTTTAAACTCGCTTTTATTTAATGCCCTGGAAATTTTGACCTCCTCAACATAGAAACCAGGCATTTCTTCATAAAGTTTCTCTATAAAATTATCATATGGTTTTCCAAAGATTGAATCAATCTGATGTTGGGTCAATCCTATCTCGAGATATGGCAAATCACCGTAGCCCTTTTTTTTAGTAAAGTCAATTGGATCGACAAACACAAGACCTGCAATTTCATCAGGATATTGTGAGGCATAACTTCTAATATAGGCTCCGCCAAAAGAATGTGAAATTAATATGTATGGTGGCTCTAAGCCTTTTTGCATAAGCATTTTCCTTAAATTACTAACAATGTGTTCAGTTGTTGGGGGGAGGGAGTCGTTTTCTGATTCTCCTATTCTTGGGCGGTTGTATCTAAAAACAGCATTTGTTTTAGAAATTTCTGCTGCTACTTTTTCCCAACTTCCAAAACCACTTGCCATACCATTTTCAAATACCACAACGGGTTTATGTGCTTGATTGTTTTCCATTCCTGAGCTTAAGACTTCAACTTTGAATCCATTAATATTTATGAAGTCTATATTGGAATATGCAATATCTTTATTTGCTTTAACCAACTCAATAATAGATTGCCATCGTTTATCACTATAGAGTGATTTGAAATCAGGATCTCCCTTTATATGTCCATAATCAGTGTATTTCATTTTAGTGGCAATATAATTTAAATGATAAAAGGCGCTGTCAGGATAGTTTGCCAAAGCCCAGGAACAAGCAGCATTATAATGTTCTTTAGAGGTTGCATTCCAGTGGTTTGCCTTAAATGCTTTGGAAAATGTAAAAGCAGAATTTTTATAGTCTTTTGCATAATACAGAGAGTCTGCTTTTCTAACAAGGTCAGGGTATCTTTGAAGATTCCTCTGTCCAAATAAAGAAACTGAAAAAATTACAAAACCAAAAAATAAAGTAGTCGTTTGCATGTGTTATTATTTATAATAAGTGATTTCTGATTTAGTTGCCGCTAAACGTTATAACACAAATTTATTATCGTTTATCCAACTGAATTAAAAAGTATAAATTGTTTTCTATTTTTTATATCTATCAATAATCTTGCTATCAACCCAGTAAATATCTGTTTTACCCTTTTGAGGGTGATTAAATGATTGAATAAAATCATCTTTAATTATTTTATAAGATAACTTTTCTGGCAATTCTTTTGATTCCACTGTTCTACTAGAAGTAAAAAAGAAGTATTTACCATCAGGAGAAATAATTGGACAAAATTCTCTACCTGTAACATTAATCTCGTCACTCATCCTCTGAGGCAAGCTCCATTCGCCTTCTTTATTAAAAGTTATATACAAACCAGAACCGGAGTCTCTGCCATAGGATGCGAATATCATATAATCTTCTTTTGGTGAAATGAAAATATCGCCTTCCCAATGACTGTTTACGATATCATTTAACCTGACTGGATTTTCAAAACCATCTTCAAGTTTTTCCGCACAAAAAATATCTTTATTATTCTTAGCTATTCTTCCTGAAGAAAAATACAGTTTGCCTTCTTGAGTTAAACTCGGATATGTTTCATCTGCTGCTGAATTAATATCAGAAGATAAGTTTTCAGGCTCCGACCATTTATCTTCAACTCTATGAGTTCTCCATATGTCCCAATCTCTTTTTACAACATTCGTCGAATCAACAGGTCTTTTAGAAATAAAGTAGAGCCATTTACCATCATAGGTTAAAAAGGGATCTGCATCAGAATATCTGCCTGAGAATGATGCCACTTCAGGTTCAGACCATTTTGTCCCATCATATATCATTGTCATTATCACCAATTGTCCATTTGGCATTCTAATGGAAAAATAAAATTCTTTGAAATCCGGAGAAAATGCGGCATTAATTTCTGACATTCCGGTAGAAACAATATTGGGAGCAAATATTTCCGGACTAAGTCCCGGCTCTTTTTGCCCGACATACTTGCCCTTCAATTCAGGAAATTTATCTTTTTCATTTTCCGTTTGTTCCACATTACAACCCATTGCTATGAACAGTAATAAAATTAGAATGTGTTTATTCATAGTTATATTCTTTTATTCCAGTCCCGACAATACTTTTTTAGCATTCCCATTTTTTGGGTTTAATTCTAAAGATTTTTTATAGGCCTTTATTGCATTTTCTTTGTCACCTAACTTTAACAAACACTCTCCGTAGCTATCAAAAGTATTAGAACCGTTTGGGTACAATTCTGTATTTAGTTTAAATATCTTTAAGGCTTCTTCTTTTTTTCCTTGGTTCATAAGATTATATCCAAAGTGATTAAACCAAGTTTCACGCAGATCATATTGAGATGTCATTACATCCTCATGTCTGACAAAATGTACTATTTCATCAATGGTTTTGCCTTCATCCAGCAATTCTGTTAGTTTTTTACGATTCAAATTTTTTATTTTCTCTCTTTGCTCAGCTAGAGTTTCAACTTTATATTCTATTCTTTCAGCGTCAGTAATTTTTGTTGAGTCCAATTCTTCTCTCACAACAATATTGTCCTCTAATCTCTTATACTGTGTACCATAAATTTGAGGTTTATTTATACTCAACAAATATCTGTCCGTTATTGCAGCCAGAAACCATTTATTTTTTGTTGAATCCAATTCTATAGATTTTTTCATGAGTTTCACAGCCATTCCATATGCAATGGAGTCTTCTCCATGGTGAAAAATCAATGCTGCATTAGTATAATCTGCTGATGTACGCACTTTATTTGAATCTAATAATTCATATACTCTTGCTTCCCTTATGCTATCATTTTTTTGTCTAATACTCCTATCGATATGATTCGTTCTATCTGCCTGGTCGCTTTTAAACATTTCAATAAGTTCCTGGTTATCACCAACTTTATCCTGGGCTATGCCATTCTTAAAATTGCAGGAAATAAATCCGATAATTATTACTAGTAATATAATTCTTCTCATAGTTTCATTTGATTAATTATAAAAAGGCATTCAATTTTACATCTCTTCTTTTTCAACCCGATGTGCTATTTTGCTAACAATCTTCCAACCGTCTTCAAACTTTATAAGCGACAGGTAATCAATATAATTCAGTTCTTCTCCTTCGTAGAATTCGATTTTGGCTACGGCTACATTTCCTGCAATATCGATGAATAAAAATTTCACTGTTGTAAGTTCATTTTGAAATGAGTATTTATTGCCCTTTGCCTCTCCTTCTTTCGCTATCTCTATCCAATTATAAATGGGAAGTTTCCACATGGTGTTTCCCTTTCCGGCACTCAACAAGTTAAAGCCGGGATGAAACCCTTTTTTAACAGCGTCTTCATCAGCATTATTACACAAACCATCGACATAAGCCGACTGGATAACTTGTTTGATAAGTTCTTTTTCTTTTGATTGCTCATCTTGCGCAATTAAGGCGCTGATTGACAACAAAATAAGCATGGATAAAAAAATTGATTTTTTCATTTTTTAGCGTTTTTATTTAACATATTCCTGTTTTACTATATTAATCAAATTGTTATCATCCGAATTCTTTGATATGGAAACAGCTAAATCCCTTATTTTTTCAGCCTTCTTATTTTGTCCGTCTTTCCTGTAAACCTTGTAAGCTATTTCAAAACATTTCAAATAGTTTCTATTCTGGTTGTTCACGTTCTTTTGGTTTTTATCATCAGCCATTTGAACCTTTAAATAATCCAGGAAAAATACATTTTCTATCAGGTCCATGTTAAAATCCAATACATTAATTGGATGTTTAGAATATCTTAATGCCAACCCAGAAAGGTACATCTCTTCCTCATGAGTTCGGTAATATTTCGGAGTAACTGTGAGTCCCACATAAATTGGTCTGCCTCCAAAGTAATGCCCTAAAATATGAGTCAATACGGCTTCGAGATTATATGGATTTGATGTATAAAACTCATCTTCCAATTCTTTAATATCATATTTTTCAAACACCTTATCTCTGTAGCTTTTTACCAGCAGCATATCAAAGCTCAAAACTGTGACATCAGTCCTGATATTTTTAACGTCTTGCAACATCCATAGTGGATAGGTGTCATTGTCGTGCTGTGTAAATATTATAGCGTTTGGTTCTAAAGACATTAATACATTATATCCATAATTCAATAAACCTGGGGACATCTCATTCCGCTCAAACCATTTTTTATTAACCTCTTTTCGTTTTTCATAGTCAAAGATACAATCTGTGTAAGTAACCATTGTTGCATGAATTCCTTCAAAATCAGGATTCATTTTGTATGCTTTTAAAAGATAGGGGCCTTTTGTTGGGTCAAATCCTCTCTCCGACCAAACAACATAGTTATATGTAAATGTATTTGGCACATTTTCTTCAACCAATTTTACAATCTCAGGTCCCAATTTTAGGTAAGAAGATTCTTTTATAAATTCTTTACTCCAACCAGCTGTTCCTTGTGCATTTCTGTTTGCACGAAAATAATTATACCAATTCAGTTCATTAGTTTTAGCTTTTTCAATTTCTTTCCACCATAATTCAGCCTGCTCAACATAATATGAATGTGGCTTGGATTCTTGAGCAAATGAAATCTGGTTTTCGGGTTTTTGCTCAAAATATGCATCTTCGGTTTCATTTAAATTATTGCTTTCAAAAGGTTTATTAAGCCATATTTCGACAGGACAAGGAACAGAGGCATAGTTATTCTTAGGGTCTAATTTTACATTTACAATCACAGCATCTATTTCGCCATCTTTATTCATATCACCTAGTGCTACTGCTGCGCTATTTGAATTTCCCAAACTAAGTTTACTATCTGCAAAGTGACCTTTACCGTCATTATACCAAACCTTGTTGGGGACTCCATCGCCAAAAGGAACTTTACCATGGCAGATAAACAAATCTTCATCACCATCGCTGTCAAAATCGGCAGCCTTAGCAGAGTTGGAATTATTACCAAGTTTTTGTCCGCTATCTGTAAAGTTTCCTTTCCCATCATTTTGAAAAATCATGTTGCCTGTACTTCCATTACTTGCAACGAACAAGTCAATGTCGCCATCATTATCAAAATCACATAAAATTGCATTTCGACTTACTGCATCAGAAATATCATGTCTCCTTTCAGTAAACTTCTTTTCGGCACTACCAAACCAAATTTTGTTAGCAGAATGCTTCATTGCAGGAGGTGGTGTGTGTGGAATAGCCACATAGATATCAGTAAAACCATCACTATTGATATCACCGAAAGCATAACTTGCCTGCCCCCAACCTCCAAGGCTTTTTCCTGTATTCGTAAAGTTACCTTTTCCATCGTTAATTAGAATTCTGTCGGTAGTTTGAGAACAACTGATAATGTCATTATCTCCATCATTATCCACATCGGCTAGTACAGACGAGTACATTGCAATATCAGAGGAAAGCATGATTTCGAATTCGTAATGATTGTCCCCGTCATTAAGATAAATACTATCCTGGCAGACAACATCTACAAATCCATCACCGTTGAGGTCTCCAAAACCTGCAAAAATACCAGAGCCTAAACTGAGATCTATTTCATCAATTTTTCCATTCCCATTGTTTAGCCATGTTTTGCCACCAAAATATGCATCCAAATTACCATCCCCGTTAATATCTACCAGTTTGATATCCCAGGAATTAGTAGTTTGTATTCTTTGTCCATTTGTTATTAATGATAGCTGTGCCTTGACTGTATTAACCTGCAATGCGAGTATCACAAGGCCAATAGTTATAATTTTGAAAATTTTTGCGGTTGATTTGTAATGTTTTTTATTCATAATTAATCATTATTTATTTTCTCATTCGATCAATTATTTTTGATAATAATGTTTTGCATTGACTCTTCAAGAATTGTGACACCTGGCAAACTATCTTTTAATTTCTCTATAGTTTGAATAACCTCGTCTTCACCATCTTTGTTGCCTATTGAAAAGTGGCCTAGAATAATGTGTTTCGGTTTTATATATTTCTCAATAATTTCGATTCCGGGAGCATCAATGCCCCATAAGGATCCTCTGTTTAAAATGGCCACATCAATTTGCATATTTTTAATGCCTACTGCATCATATTCTTCAATTCCATTAACAACAGTTCCTTTCCAAACTTTACCCGAAGCATCTCCAACATGCAATACTTTCATCCCATCCAAATCAAATAAAAATGCAATATTTTCAGTTCGTCCATCTCCTCCACTATGTCTTAACCTCAAAACTTTTATTTCAATACCATTAACCTTAGTGTCAACTGACTTATACAATTCCGGAGTAATTCCAACTATTCTCGAGCTATCAACTTTAGTATTTTTATTTTCCTTCAATTTCGATGAAACGCTTTTATTACATACTACTTTTGCTTTCTTGTTTTTCGTTAAATACTCAGCCATCATACTAGTTGAGAAGTGATCCCCATTATCATGTGTAACAAGCATAAGATCAACTGAGTTAAAAGGTTTATCTAATTGATTAATCTTTTTTACAATTTGTTTTGATGGCAACGCATAAGATCCAAAACCTTCGTCAAAAAGAGCGTCAATTAATACTGTTTTTGATGCAGATGAAACCATAAATCCCATATTAGCTATATAGGTAACTTTAATCTCAGATTTTTTATTAGCTGCTCCTTCTAATTCAATAATACCAGAATTAAAAACACTAGCTCCATTATCCATCAAAAATTTAGATACTTTAGTACTCCCCCAATCGTTTGCTAATGCCAAAGCTGTTCTATTTGTGTAATCCAATTTATGTATATCTGCTCCATTTTTCACCAATAATTTTGCTATATCAATATTATTTTTCTCGGCCGAATAGTGCAAAGCTGTTCTATTCAAACTATCGATAACATTCACATCAAATTCTTTATCAAGGAGTTTATTTACCCATTCAAGATTTCCTCCTATTGTAGCAAGATGCAATAAATTTCTCCCCTTATTGTCGACACCCGATAATTCTGCTCCATTTTCAAAAAGCTCTTTTGCAATGGCTTGAAATTTATTTTTTACGGCCAATTGAAGAAGCTCATTCATCTTCTGTTTGTCTTGCGGTAATTTTGAACCTTTCTGTTTTAATAAATCAACCAAATCACGATTATTATTTTCAATTGCAATAAATAAAGCTGATTTTTTATCATTATTCAGAAGTTCCAAATCAGCGCCTGCATCAATCAAACATTTGCTTATACTATCTAAGTTGTTTTCAATTGAATAATGCAAGGCTGTATTTCCATTTGCATCCTGAGCATTCAAATCACAATTTGCAGCAATAAGTGCATCACATATTTTGTACGATCTCCTGCTCAAAGCCATGTGAAGAGCCGTTTGATTGTTTCTACCAGGATTATTTACATCGATACCCTTATCTATTAACAGTTGAATGATAGATAAATTATTACGAAATAATGCATATTGCAATGAATTATAGCCATTACTCGACATTCGGAAATTTATATCAGCATTGTTATCTAACAACAGCCTTACTATACTATCATGCCCATAATAGGATGCTATAATCAAAGGCGGAGCCGTTCCTCTAATAGTTGAATCAACCCAAGTAGATTTCTCTCTGAGTATCTTTTCAACAATTTCATAATCACCATCTGTACAAGCATTAAATATTGATTCTTGTGGCTTGTATCCTAATTCTTTAAATGTATAAACTAATCCATTATACACATCAATAAATGGTATATGTCCTTCATCTTCTAAAACATCTATTTTCCATTTTAAACCCTCAGGTGCTTTATCCGAAAATAGTTTTTCATAGGCAGGCATTGGATTAAGCACATGATCGAAATCATTTTCCCCATAAATAACATAAATGGTTTTATTAAAACTGTTTATACTATTAAAAAACTCTGTTGTCTGTCGAAGCACAAAATTATCTCCCCAACCAATCATTGGGCTACTTAATATATACGAATGAAACAAATCAGGTTCCTTTACCATTAAATAATTAGCAAACATTCCACTATTTGAAAATCCTGCCAAAATTCGTAATGTATCGGTCAAATATTTATTTTCCACGAAAGGAATAACTTCATTCTTGATAGAATTTAAAAACATATCTCCTTTGGGAGTTCTAATACCACGTCTCTCAAACGGAAAAACCTCAGCCCCACCATCTTTATCGCAAATACCAATTAAAATCATTCCTGGTATCCTATTTTCTCCTTCTAAATACCTGGCAGCTGATTTAGCACGATAAAAACTAAATTGTGGAAATAATACATATAAAACCGGGTAAGCCTTTAATGAGTCATAAACAGACGGCATACTAACAAACAGTTCTCTACTTTCTCCAAATATTTTTGAATCGTAAGTAATTTTTTCTCCTATCGATAAGTCTTCATTTACTTGAGAAAAAATTAAAGTTTGACAACATAGAAGTGCTGCTAATAAAATAAATATATTTTTCATATTAATTAATTGATTTTCTATACTCTCATTTAAAGCAAGTCTAATGCCGTAAAACGTATATGGCTAATTTTGTGTTACATACATATTGTTACATATAAATTTTATATATTATATGTACATTTTTTTTACTTAGCAGTAAAAATATTTCACACTAATATTAGTTGGGGCCGAAAATTGTATTATTACGAAAAAACAATATACTACTCCCTAAACCCGCGTGAGGGATTGAAGCGGTTAGCCCGCAAGAGGCTGGAAGCCGATGAGGACTAATAGAGTAAAGCCCGACCCGACATCAGGAGGGGCACGCCCAAATTATTATGCAAATTGTTTTATCAAAAATGTTAGATGCAGGCTTATTTATAACTCCTCAATTTCATATCTTAAAGCAATACGATATTTCAGAATCATCAATGGTAGAAAAAGTTTATTAAAACTTAAAAAAATCAGAAGCTATAACCAATACTAACATTTAACGGGATACTTATGGTCCATTGTTTTCCGTCCAGGTTTTTATAATAATAGAAATTTGGGTGTCGGGGCATTTCCATTTCATCTTCCGGATTAATTCGGTCATAATGAGTTACATCTTTATACCTAAGACCAAGCCCTCCATAAACATCTAAAGTAAAGCGTTTAATATGAAACTGACATCCTATTTTAACATTAAGACTATAAGTTTGTTTACTTATTGAAATGGAATCAGAATAATTAGTATTTAAATATAAAGAGTCGTAAATATTGCTTTCTCCGAAATTCATAATGGCATTGTAATCTATCGACAAATAATTAAATTCAAGGCTAAAATAAATTCCTTTGGGAGAAGGTTTCATAAAATAGAACCTTTCTTCCAAAGCAAATCGGTAACCTCGGTTATTTGGAGAAAAATTGTCGCCAAGGTTTGCGAGGCTATTGGAAATAATGTAGGAAACCATAAGTTGGGTTGAGAAATGCGCTGATGTTTTTCGTTCATACTTCATTTCTATAGCCGGATTTGATAGATCTAATATTTTAAAAGGAGTTATTTTAAGAATATTTTTATTTAAGGAGGATTCACTCTGTTGACAAAAAACAGTTGACCCTGATAGTATTACTATTATTATAAAAATTAATCTCCTCATGATTTGATTTTAAAGTACTTACTCAAAATGTACTGTTCCAACTTCAATTTCATCTTCATCCTTATCTAATCTGATTACAAGGATTTTCTTGTTTTCATCTTTTTTTGCATAGTTAGTAAAAAGGGTGACTTTAAGTATGGTTGGCCCTGAAATTTTTTGCAAATTATCAGAAAAATAGTCCACAAGAATTTTATAATCACCTTTAACAGCTTTTCTCAACATGAACTCTTCAGGTCCGAAGCCATCAACAAAATCATCAGACAACCTGCCACCAATTTTAGTTCGTGGATGCTGGTAATATGCTTTTTCGCCATTTGGATCAATAACCCACAAATCTATATCTGTATCGCCATGATTCCAATCGATAACCACTCTGATATCCACAGGAATTGAGGTAAATTTTTTCTTTTCCTGTTCAGTAA
Source organism: Bacteroidales bacterium (assembly GCA_041554435.1). Lineage (GTDB taxonomy): Bacteria > Bacteroidota > Bacteroidia > Bacteroidales > F082 > BM524. The sequence goes on along the minus strand of JBFFLX010000075.1, from coordinate 4,690 downwards.
TTTTTAGTTTATTCCCATATTTAGAAACCAATCGGTTTAATTCAACATATGCTATAGATTCAATTCCATAATACCTTTCTTCTTCATCTTTTTCCATTAATTCACCATTGTATAATTTAGAAAGTAAGTCGTAACTTTTTCTAATCTCATTATTAGCTTCATAAGCCAGAGCCAAATCGCGGTACGACTGTGGTTCTTCGGGACGTAATTCCAGTATTTTCTTATATACTTTAATAGCAAGATTATATCGATTAAAGTATTCCAGTTTATATGCCAGCGCTTTTAATAACTCATAGTTGTTTAATTCAATTTCTACGAGATTTGTTAGAATTCTAATTGCTAATTCAGTATTTTTTCTTTTATCAAAAAAGTCAGCAACATCAAGATAAAATGAAGGGCTGTTTGAGTATAAATCGCGTATTTCCAGATACTTATTATATGCTGAATTTATGGATTCTTCCTTATTCAAAATACTGATATAAGGGGTACTGGGGTTCCATGATTTCAATTCAATCTTTTCGGATATTTTTTTCTCCAGTTCACTTATTAACTCATTTTTATTTACTCTGCCTTGTTTAGTGATAATTACTATAAGACCATTGGAGGCTTGTGAGCCATATATTTTACTTGCACTTTCGGCATTATAAACCTGAATAGATTCAACTTCATCGGCTTTAACGTCTTGCAGATTGAACTCTTTTACTATTTCTCCATCAACAACGTACAAAGGATTTGCGTTAATTGAATTACTGGGACTGTTTCCTGTGTTCTGAAACCTTGCTACTCCCATAGCTGTTACTTCAACTCCAGGAGTTATTCCTGCCATTGAGGCAATTTCGTTTGAACTTACTATACGTGAATGTGAAGTTGTTTCTGTACTCACACTATAATTAACTATCATCACTTCCTCCAACATCATAGATATCTCTTCCATTTTAACCAATATTGTATCTTGATTACCTAACTTTAAAACTAAGGTTTTCATTCCGACAAAACTGAATTGCAACTCATCATCAGGCTCAGCATTAATCTTAAAATAACCATCAAAATCTGAAGTAGTTCCCTTTGAAGTGTTGTTGTTTTTAATGCTTGTAAAAGGAACAACCTCCCCATTTTCAGTCAATACTTTACCATAAACAGTTCTTTTTTCAGGATCAAAATCATTTTGTTCCGCAATAGTTCTCTGTCGAATATTATCCTCTATAGTAGTAACTCCCTGATTAAAATCAACATTCCTGTTTTCACGATCATTTTCTGATTCATCTTCCTCAATAATTTGTACTTCACTCTCAGATTCAGTTTCAATTTTATTATTCAGATTTTTTAAAGGAAATTTTGTATTATACCATTTTATTATACTTGAATAATCCTCCTTTATTTCTTTCTTTCGCTCTTCCAACTCATCCTTTTGACCAGCTTCTTGCTCTTCAATATTTTTAAGCATAGTTTTATATTCCTTTCTCAACTCTTCAGGGGGTTCTATCCTATATCTTACATAATCTTCAATTCTATCCAAAATGAGCATCGAAGTATAATCGGTAACCAAATGGTATCGTTTAGCAAGACTGATTATTTCATCTTGATTTTCCCCTTTATCTTCGTTTAAAAAATCAAGTTTATTAAGTGCCCACAACCTTTTAACGAGTTTAGACTCTTTTGAATTATTTATATTGATTTGAATCTGCTTAGTAACCTTACCATGGTAGCCAAAAAGTAGTTTTAAATTGGATTTTTTAGAAAACCTACCGGTGATTGAAAAATCAGAATTTACCAGCTGTATGTTTTTTGGAAAAACCTCGCTTATACCATCATTATGTTCAATCCCAAGAAATTGAAATGGTTCAAGTTTTAACATAGAAAGCGCCTGAGCTGAGGATTTACGAAGTAAATTAATAAAATTTGCCCCTGTACTATTTGCAATCCCCTTTAGTACTTCATATTTTGCTGAAATATTGGAAGAAATGGTATATACCGGAATATTTTGAATCTCAGGAAAATCCCCTAAATTAGATAATCCATCAGTAAAAAATAATATTTCATCTGCATTAAAATCAACTATATTGAAACTATTAAAAGAGGTACCACCATCATATTCAACATCTTTTATCAAGTTCATTAATTCAGTGCTATTTCCATCAGTTATTTCTAGTTCAATTTTATTGCGAATTTCATTGCTAAAGCAAATGAAATTTATATTTACATCCTTTAAATAATTTAAATAATCTTTTAATAGGTTTAATTCCTTTGATAAATTTCTATTCTTTAATGAATAAGATGCATCCCATAAAACAATAATATTTTTTGGCTTTTCTTTTGTCCTCGATTTAGAATCAATTATCATGTTTGCATAGAAGTAATCCTGAAAACATAATACATTGTATCCCGTAGATAAAGTAGGTATTTGAACCAATAATGGAGAAAGTGGTGCTATTTTTTTATCCACATATTCTGCTCTGTAAGAACTATCATTTTCTTTGAAATTAAAACCCTTGTAAACATTTGATTTTACAGTGGGTGCTTCCCCGTTTTTAAAAACGTCGATGCTCATTGAAAACTTATCCAATACATCAGAAATTCCCAAAGGAAGTTCATATATATATTGATTATCAGCAAGTGACAATTCCTGCTCGCAGGTAATAATTATGTGTTTATAATTATTGGCTAATATTGGATAAACCCTTGCTTTATAGTTGTTTCCTTCTGTTTTTTCAAGCAGTCCGGGATCAATATTTTGTCGTATTGTAGTTTCGTAAGCAGTTCTGGCAAGTTCTTTTTCCACAATTACAGCTTCACGAATTTTACCATTAATATCCATGGCAAATTTTGAAACAGACTGCCCCTCACCTAGTGGAAATTCTAACTCCCCTTCCAAAACTCTGTCAAGTCCGTTATAGAACTTCATATCATAAGTTGTACTTGCAAAGTTTCCTGTGATTTTTACATCAACATGAAGATTTACTAATTTAAGTTGAGTTGAATCAGAAATAATAACTTGTGGAATGTTTTGTGAATACCCACAAATCGCGCTAACTGTCAGGAGAATGAGAATAAGTCGTTTCATAATATAAGGTTTTAATGAAAAATGAACTTCAGAGAACTACTAATATGAATTATTTGAGTGTATAGTATTACTAATGAATTTAGAATAATTCATTATTAGCTATATATAGTTTTTTAAGTTGTGATTAAAAGTTTAATTGTGGCCTTTTTCTAAACTATAGACGGTTGAATTTAATTTTGGGTTGTCTGTTATTAAAAATTTGATTTATAATTTGAAGATAGTTAGAGAGGGCAAGGAAGAAGAAATGAATAGTTGTTTGATTAGAATACAAAATAAATTACTTTTACAGTGAATAAAAAATCACCCATATGAAAAATTATATTTTAATATTAACCGCAATTTTAATATCAGGCTTATTACACTCCCAAACAAAAATTAACGATTTAGAAATTGCTAATAGTATAATTGCAAAAAACAAAACCGAATTAATTAAAACATTAGATACTCTCAATATTGAATATTGGGTTACTGCCAAATCTGTTACAACAATGGATATTTATATTCAGTATAATAACAGTGTAAGGTTATGGCAAATTAACTATGGGGATATTATTAGAATAATAGGAAATAGAGAGGTTACCGTTGCCAGTGATGTAGCAAAAGAAATATTTGTACGCTATAGACATAGCAATTTAAACGATTTGAAGAATTTTTATATGTACAAAAAACCTGAAAATACAGAATCTAAAGTATATGAAAAAGAGAATGGTGATAAATTATCTCATTTTCGAGTTAGTTTGAGATAGTTACCTGCCATTTTATGATTTGCGACAAGTTTTTAGAGGTCATCTTGAACTCCTGGAATAAATTAATTTAAATACTATCCTTTATATTTCAATAAGTTACAATCCTGATTAATAACCCACTCAATATAGCTTCTATTTGATCGCTTTAACTGTTTCTCCCTTATTAAGGCTTCTTTCTTTGTGTTGAAAGTTTGTAGGAATACAGGAGTCCAGGGGCCATTATTGGAAGTATATCTACTTAAATTATTATTGTGTTCCCAGAACCGTTTTACAGGATTTTCTGTAAATCCTTTATAATAAATATCTTTCGAATCAGAGTAGATTATATAAACGTAATATTCAGACATTATAGGTTGGATTAATTATTTTACTAAAATACCAAAAATATTTAGATGAACTTTGAAATGAAAAAATGGGGATAAAAAAGTTCAAACTGAATCGCTTATTGCGGACTGGGCTGGCTTCGAACCCGTCTCGCCTCAGGCGAGATGACAGGCGCGCTTTTAAATATTCATTACTAAGAATAATTATCTTAATATGATTTATGAGCACAAAAAAAGGGAGCCAAAAATGACTCCCTATGCTGTATGGATAAGGCGCGAACCCGTCTCGCCTCAGGCGAGATGACAGGCACACTTTTAAATATTCATTACTAAGAATAATTATCTTAATATGATTTATGAGCACAAAAAAAAAGGGAGCCAAAAATGACTCCTTCTGCTGTATGGATAAGGTGCGAACCCGTCTCGCCTCAGGCGAGATGACAGGCATACTTTTAAATATTCATTACTAAGAATAATTATCTTATTATGATTTATGTGCACAAAAAAAGGGAGCCAAAACTGACTCCTCCTGCTGTATGGATAAGGAGCGAACCCGTCTC
>JBFFLX010000074.1:0-16418 GCA_041554435.1 Bacteroidales bacterium | reverse complement strand
ACATTTACGCCATATTTACCAGGATAAAATTAATTTTCACGAAACAAAGTTCTTCGTCGGGAAGGCCTGGTTGGGCAACTTAAGCCTCACGACTGAAAAGGAGTGGGGCTTTGTTGTTTCCAGGCTGAGAAGTTTATCCCGATAGGACCTAGCCCAAATAGTTTAATATCATATTCAATTGCATTTTATTTCGAAGAGATAAATTTATACGAAACAATTGTCCGTATCGGGAAGGCCTGGTTGGGCAACTTAAGCCTCACGACTGATAAGGAGTGGGGCTTTGTTGTTTCCAGGCTGAGAAGTGCGTAAAACCAGAAATCTATGATTTCGCTAGTTTTACCATCCCGACAGGAACCGACCCTAATCATTTCAGACATACTTAATTTGATATTAAACCGAGAATTAATCAAAGTACTTAACAAGAGTTCCTCGTCGGGAATGGGTAGTTTTATTTAATCAGGGAATTGTTTAAAACCAGAAATCTATGATTTCGCTAGTTTTACCATCCCGACAGGAACCGACCATATTGCATTAAGAAAATTAATTTCAATATTTAATTCGAGTATGATTTAAGGCACTTAACAAGAGTTCCTCGTCGGGAAGGCCTGGTTGGGCAATGCTAAAAAATCTCAATTATCTGTATATAAGATGGTTGAGATTTTTTGTTAAAACATGTTGGCATATTATGTTAAAACAATTTTGATTTAATTTTAATTACTCTTTTTTGGTTTTGAGTTTTAATATATACCGTATGTCAAAAAAGTCAACAGAAAATATAGATAAATGAATTGAGCAACTTCTTAACCTGAAAAAGGTTTTTAGAAGAAAACTTAATAATGTTGATGTTCAGTGTTCTTTACAGCCATAAGTTTTTTATCCATAAATAAAATATGTCCCAGTGAATCTCATGAATATTGATTGAATTCTCTGTCAAAAATTACTTTGGCTTTATCATATTCTGAAGATTTAACACAAATGCTATCATGGACAGGGTTGTCATATAATTTTTTTTATAACTTTGAAGCAGAGCAAAGGCGGAAGTCTAAACATCAGCATTATGGATAATATTAGTGAACCTAATTCTAAGTTGTCGTACGAAGAACTTTTAGAGCAGAACACCAAATTAAAAAATCAAATAAAAGAGATTCATCAGCAACTAGATACTAATGTAGATGAATTGAAAAAGAATGAAGAAAAATTGCTTAAAAGTGAGCAGTTTCTTAATGATATGGGTGCTATGTCTAAAGTGGGTGGATGGCAATTAAACTTAGAAACTCAAGAGTTAATTTGGACAAGAGAAGTTTATGCAATACATGAAGTTGATGAAGATTTTACACCTACAGTTGAAAAAGCAGTTAATTTTTATTATCAGACATCCATGCAAATTATTCAGGATGCTCTTGACGAGGCAATTAAAAGTGGAAATGCCTTTGACACAGATTTAAAAATTAAAACAGCCAAGGGTAACATAAAAGATGTTCGTGCAATTGGAAAGGTTATTAATAATAAAGACGGAATTGCAGAAACTGTTTTTGGAACATTTCAGGATATCACCGAAAAGAAACGAAATGAAGATGAAATAAAAAGGACTCATTATTACTTACGCAAAGCACAGGAAATCGGAAAAATTGGGACATGGGAACTGGACATTATTAACAATAAACTAATTTGGACAGAAGAGAATTATAAGAATTTCGGTGTAAAACACGGAATTCCACTCAATTATGAAATATTTTTAAACTGTATTCACCCAGATGACAGAGATTACGTAAATAATGAATGGAGTGCTGCCATAAATGGAAGACCGTATGACATTGAACATAGAGTTGTTGTAGATGGGAAAGTTAAATGGCTCAGGGAAAAGGCGGATGTAAAATTTGATGAAAATGGTAAAGCAATTTCTGCCATTGGTTTTTCACAAGATATTACCAAATTAAAAGAGTCTGAACAAAACCTTAAAGAAAGTGAGAAAAAGTATAAAGACTTATTTGAAAATATTATCGATGAAGTTCATTATTGGAAAGTAATAAAAGACAAAAATGGAGAAATAAAAACATGGGAATTAGCAGATGCAAATAAATCAGCTTTAAAGGCTTGGAATAAAACAAAAGAACAAGTTGTCGGAAAAACAACCAATGAGATTTTTAATTATGATGCCGTGAAAATTTTCATGCCTATTGTGAAGAAGATTTTTAAAACTGGGAAACCATATCGCTGGGAAGAATATTTCCCAGCAACTAAACAGTACTTAGCAATGGATAGTATTCCATTAGGTGAATACTTTATTTCTACTGGTAGAGATATTTCAATTAGAAAGAAAGAGGAACTGGAATTACAAAATGCACAAGAACAGGTAAATAGCAATTTGCAACAAATTAAAGTAATTCAGGCAAACACTCCGAATGTAATATGGAAATGGGATTTTGATAAAGATGGGAATTTTACAAATATTTATATTTCAGAGGCTGCAGATGAATTCCTTGCATTACCAATAGGTAGTATCGACAATTCATTGGATAAGTTTTTTTCTTACATTTTACCCGAATATTTACCTTTAATTGATGATGCAATCAAAAATGCAATCAAAAATCCCAACAAGCTGATTTCTATTGAATATGAAGTAAAAAAAGCAGATGGTAAACTGGCATGGTTCTCATCATCAGGCAAGGTTGTTCATGAAAACAATAAATTAACTATTTACGGTTCTACGTTTGATATAACTGAGAAAAAACAAAATGAGCAAAAATTAGTACTAAGTGATACAGTATTTAATTTTACACTTGATATGTTTTGTATTGCTGGATTCGATGGATATTTTAAATATCTGAATCCTTCATGGGAAAGAACCCTTGGTTGGTCTATTGAAGAATTACTATCAAAACCTTGGCTTGATTTTGTTCATCCTGATGATGCAGAAAATACTGAAGATATAAAATCTGTTATTGTTGATGGCAAAGAAATCTACAAATTTGAAAACAGATATGTCTGTAAAGATGGTTCGATAAAATGGCTCGCTTGGAACTCTCAGCCATTTCCAAAAGAGAATATCATGATTGGTGCAGCAAGGGATATCACAGAAGCAAAAAAAATTGAAAATGAATTGATTAAAGCCAAAGAGAAAGCAGAAGTAAGTGAGGAAAGATATAGAAATCTGGTTGAAGCGGCTTCCGATGCTATCTATTTAACAGAAGAAGATGGTACTATTATTGACACAAATCAAAGTGCTCTTGATTTTACGGGTAAAAACAGAGAAGAAATTATAGGACAAAATATAGAAACTGTAGACGTAAATTTTCCTGCTAAAGAGTTTGTTAAATTTTGGAAAAAATATCCGATTAATAAACAGTTAATATTTGAAACAACACATCGACACAAAAATGGTGGTTTAATTCCAGTGGAAATAAGTTCAAAAAAGTATAAACTAAATGATAGAATATACCTCCTTGGAATTGCCAGAGATATTGCTGAACGCAAAAAATCAGAACTTGAATTAATCAAAGCCAAAGAAAAAGCAGAAGAATCGGATAGACTAAAATCTGCTTTTTTAGCTAATATGAGCCATGAAATCAGAACTCCAATGAACGGAATATTAGGTTTTACTTCATTGCTTCAGAAAGCTAATTTATCGGTTGAGAACCAAAAACACTATATTGATATAATTGAAAAAAGTGGTAACCGTCTGTTAAATACGGTTAATGATATTATAGAAATCTCAAAAATTGAAAGTGGTGATATAAATGTTGCAAAATCAGAAGTTGATATAATTGGTCATTTGGATACACTTGTTACGTTCTTTAAACCAGAAGCTAAGAAGAAGAACATTGAGATTGTCGTGCAAAATACTATCGATGGAAATGATTTAACTATTACAACTGACAAAAACAAATTAAGTTCCATATTATCAAACCTGATTAAAAATGCTATTAAATATACAAATGAGGGTACGATTAAAGTTGGTTTAAAAATGGAAAATAACCATATACTTTTTTCCTGTCAGGATACTGGTATTGGCATACCAAAAAACAGGCAGGAAGCGATATTTAATCGTTTTGAACAAGCTGATATTGAGGACAAACAAGCACATCAAGGTTCAGGATTAGGTCTTGCCATTGTTAAAACATATGTCGAAATGTTGAATGGCAAGATTTGGGTTGAATCAGAAGAAGGTATAGGTTCTACATTTTATGTTTCCTTAGCTTTTGAACACGAAAAGAAGAAAAAACAGATTATACCACGAGAAGTTAAATCATCCGATTCTGGTATAAAAAATATCAACGTTTTAGTTGTTGAAGATGAAGAATATAGCTCAATGCATCTTTCGATATTAATGAAAGATAAGGTTAAAAGTATCAAGACAGCAGAAAATGGTATTGAAGCTATAGATGCTTGCAAAAATGATTCAGGTATTGATTTGATATTGATGGACATAAAAATGCCTAAAATGGGTGGGCTTGAAGCCACAAAAAACATAAGAAAATTCAACACCGATGTTGTAATTATTGCTCAAACAGCGCATGTTCTGGAAGGCGATAAAGAAAAAGCTTTGGATGCTGGATGTAACGATTATATCTCAAAACCAATTAAAAAGGATACACTTTTTGAATTGATTAATAAATATTTCTAAACTAAATCCTGAAATTATTACCTGAACAATGGTTTTGTTATTATCGTACAATACATAGTTTATGGTAATTTAGAATGAACAGTTTTTGTGATAGAATTTGGCAACATACAAAATCGAGATTGAACCACAATTATGAAACCCTGAAATAAGTAAACTATAATTATTTAAACACAATTATAATATTCTTAAGTACTTATGCATATCATCCTTTCCTTGCATGTGTGCTGATAGAAATGATCTCTTTGCGGTAATATTTTTTTAATAAACTCTTCAGATCCAGGCTGAGTGCGTAAAACCAGAAATCTATGATTTCGCTAGTTTTACCATCCCGACAGGAACCTGACCTAAATGCTTTAATCAAAGCGAATGTTAATGGTATATCAGGAAAATTAATAAAAAGCTAACAAATTTCCTCGTCGGGAAGAGATTTCTTTATTTAAGCAGGGAATTGTTTTAAACCAGAAATCTATGATTTCGCTAGTTTTACCATCTGAAAAGGAACCTAAATCAAATATTTCAAGAATAAAAATTTTTATAATTATTGGGTGAAATCTGGTTTCCAAAAAACAAATTATCCTATCGCTATTATTTAAGAATTAACTAATCCTCTAGCATTTCTTTTCTGAAATCGTAAAGTTTCTTACCACCATAGGCTGCACCTAAACCAAGCAAAATAAATAATCCGCTGCCAATGGGTGCGCCCCCGCCAGATGATTGATTTCCTGGCGTACCATGATCGGCTGGTGGTGGTGGTGGTCCCTGACTGTATGTATAATCTGATATTAAAACAAAAGTAAATATCACTATAACTACTAATAATTCTCTTAATGTGAATTTCATGTCTATTTCTTTTTTATCATTATGATGCTATTAACTTTACAGGGACTAGTCCAACCATACCTTTTCAACTTTTTGAAGCTCGGAATTAACAAATTTGACAATGTAATATCCCCTTGGTACTGACAAATCAATCTCAATACTTGATTTATTAATTTTTGTTGAATAAATCAACTTGCCATACATGTTGTAAACTGTCACCTCACCTTCATACATGTATGGATTGAGTATGTGCACACTATTTCTGTTTCCATATATCTTAATCCTGTCGTTCTTTGTAAACTCATCAATGGAAGTTATTTCTGCAAATGACACTACAAACCTATCAATCACCGATTCGTCGGTTGAATTGAAATAATAACTTGGATATTTTGATAAATTATGGCTTATACCTGTAACATTATCATACAAGTGAACCTGAAATTCATTGTTGAGATTCTCTTCCGATTCAAGTTCTATGTAAAACTCCGTCGAATTATTCTTGCAGAATGAATAATTTATCATGGTTTCTTTCGAAAACTCCTCTATTGCATTTGAAGAAGCAGGAATATTACCAATCTTTGAATAAAACTTCGGAGCATATCCTTCAAAAAATGGTGAGTCAAATTCATGATCAAATCCATCAGTGGCACCCTCTCTCTCCAACAATATACTTTCCTGAGCTGTTCCTCCCTCAATATCATGAACCACAAGTTTTATTTTCTTGCCTTCTGAACTTTTATACCATGAATTTGGACTATGCGTCCTGTCTCCCTTGTAAATTTTAAGTGAGCCAGTTCCTGTTGATGACACTAGAACCATAAATCCTTGCATTGCAGGAATTATTCCTCCTTGATTGATATCAGAATAACTAGCATTTGTTGAATTCCATATCTTGGCTGTTCCATCAACATTATTCAAATTCCAACCAGATGATCCAGTGGTTTGGTTCCATTGCAGTGCACAGGGATAAGGGTTGCCGAGGAAATTGGCACCGTAATGAGTAGATGATCCTGTGTAAGTAAGGCCAGTTTTTGAAATATCAGAATTATTAAAAGTGCCCGAAAACGTTTTTGTTTGATCCGATGAGTAGGCAGCCAGGTAGCCTTTTCCCACTATAAAGTTGTCATCAAAACTGCTATTCCATATTCCGCTGCTTGATTCAGAATTTGTCCAGATGTCATTTACTTCATCCCAGGCATAAAAGTCTTCATTGCTGGTTGGAGTTGTAGGTACGAACTCAGGCCTAATGGCTTGAGAGGAAACAGGTGAAGAAAGAAAATGCCAACCATCACCAGTATTCCAGTCGTCGATATAGCGTTCACATTCAACACTTGCACTTAGTGTGCCATTATTAATAAGTGATCCTGTTCCACTAGCATCTGACTTGATAGTCAAGGTGCCTGAAACAGTTAAATCTGAACTAGCATCAATGGTCATTTGTGCACCACTTTCAATTAATAAATTTCTACAGTTGTTGCCTGTAGTTGAGATGCTTGGATAATTACTAAGGCCGTTTTGAATAACTACATCATTTGATGATGAAGAGGGCACCGATCCGCCAACCCAATTGTCTGCAGTATTCCATGCTGTACTGGAAGAACCGTCCCAGGTGTACCCGGCAACGGATCCCGAGATTGAACTTGTTGGAGATAGGCCAAAGATTGACCCTGTGCCTACATAGTTTGCTGCCGTAACTGTACCTGATCCTATAATACTTCCATCATTTCTTAGTTCACCAGGATTCAGAATAGTCAACTTGCCATCAACAGTAATAGGCACTGTTTGTCCCCCACTGTGATCAAAAAACTGCCAAACTGTTACATCGCCGGTAGAATAAATGTATTTGGGATCAACATTGTTTTTTACATCAAGAGAATAGACATATATAGTGCCATAAACTGTAAAATAGCCGTTAGTTTTAATCAAAATTCCATATTCGACTCCATTGGAAGTAAGCGTTCCTCCTTCCTCCACATTAAGCGATACACCGGAACTGGCCATATCAACATCCAAGCTAACTGTATGCCCTGACAATATATCAACAGTGCTGTTATTTGTAGGTACTCCAGTACTCCAAGTGCTGGCAGTATTCCAGTTTCCAGATTGAACAGAATAATTATCGGCCCCTGAAACGGGAGTCGTAAAATTGACTTCAGAACCATAAGCTGTGCCGGTAGCATTAGTGGCATAAGCTTTTACATAATATGTTGTATTTGAAACAAGCCCAGTTATTGAAGAGGTGAAAGCCCCTGTGGCACTGACCGCTCCATCAGTTGTTTTGCTATCGGATATTGTCGGTCCCGATGATGTACTCCAGCAAACTCCATGTTCCGTAGGATTGGTAATACCAAGTTCTGTAATATTACCATTTCCAGTAGCAGTGTATTTGGTGATTGAAGATACGGCCTGAGTTGTCACTGTGGGAGTTCTATCATCACCACCAGTCCAGTAAGAGAAAGAATCTATGCCACTTAAACTTAGTGTATTATTCCCGGTATTCACGCTTGAAGATGCCTGTTGGGTCCAGGTGCTGCCATCTGATGATTTATATAATTTAAGATTGGCTTCTGTCTGGGAGTTCAACTCGCTATCATCATAACTGAACACCAAAGTAGCATCAAGTGAACTATTTGTTGTTGGGTTTATTTGATAATACCTTTCCAGTCCGTTTATTCCACTTGTAGTGTGACCACGGGTTATAGTAGTATTACCCATATTTTCGGTTGTTGTGATTGTTGCTCCCAATCCGGCTACATCCTGGGCAGAAATATTGGATAGACTCCGTGTGGTGGTAATACTTCCTGAGCTTCCACTCAATATTCCGGTGTTTTCAATAAGGGTGGCATCAGACCCCAGAGTAATTGTTTGCCCGTTCAGGTCAAGGTCCTTATCCAGGATGAGACTTGCGTTTACAGTCATTCCTGAAGATAGTGTGGTGCTGATTCCACTTCCAAGATACAGGCTGTTAAATGTCGGAGTTCCCGAGATGTCTGGCTCGCTGGTCAAATTATAAATACCAACGTTGTCAGTAGAAACAGGTGCTGCACCACTGCTCCAGTTTGAAGTAGTACTATAGGTAGTTGAAGAGGTATTCAGCCAGGTATTGAAGGCTGAGGATGCAATCCATACGGAACCACTAAATCCTGTAAGGGTTCCATCGATTGTTCCTTTCATATCCTGTAAATTAGTTCCTGAAGTATTATCAAATGGATAATAAGCAACAAGGTTTGCCTCATTACCTATCAGTGATTTACACATAAATTCTCTTATCTGTTCTGCTGTCCTTTCTGAATTCCATATTCTTAGTTCATCCATTTTTCCATCTAAATGGTCTCCATGATCTCTGGCATCGTAGCCAATAGCCAGATTCGGAGTAGCTGAATAAGTGACCACACTTCCCGATATATCTTCTGTTGCTTTTAATAATCCATCGATATAATACGAGGCTGTACTACTGTTTTTAACTACTGCTACATGATGCCATTTGCCTGTGCTTATTTGAGTTCCTGCTGTAGTTAAATTATCATTAAAACCGAAACTATTATCCCAATCCCAATAATCCAATGTCCCATCTGCATTGATTTCGAATATAAACTGTCCATTAATAGCATCTGCATCTCTTTGTCCGGTAATTTTCTGAATACTTCCAGTATTATCTATATATAACCATGTTTCAATAGTTAAATTAGTTAATCCGCTGATAACACTGTTTGAACAATAAACTCCATCATCCGTACCGTCAAAATCAAGGCAGTTTTTAGGACCAAAGAAGGCAGCAGAGGGAGTCCATTCTGATCCTGCCATGCTTGTCAGGGTCCCATTATGACTTCCTTTTGAATCGGTCAGTGTTGTGCCTGAAGTTGAGTTGAATTTGTAATAGGCTACAAGATTAGTTTCTGATGATGGATCAGAAAGTTCGCCATACATATTAGCACGAATTTCAGTTTCTGTACGTTCATCATTCCATATACGTACTTCGTCGATTTTCCCGTCAGTAAAATAATTGGCGCTTCCTTCAGGTGCTCCGGCGCCAATCCTCAGGGGAGAAGATGTATTGGCAGAAAAATCTACTGGAGAACTAGACCCTATCAGTGTACCATTAGCATAAACTTTTTTGGTGGAACTTGAGGCAACATATACAATTGCGATATGTGTCCAAACACCAGTTGCAACTGTGTAACTTGGTCTAAAAATATCCCAATCCAGATTACCTCCTCCTGTTTGGAATTCGATTTGATTGGTGCTTGTTATGTACATGGAATATCCATAATTCAGCGAACCTGGATCTGGTTCTTCATATCTGGAACTTACAATAGCTTCCTCCTTAATAGCATCAACATTAACCCATGCCTCTATAGTGAAAGAGGAAGGATTCAGGGCAGCATTATAAGAAACTTCAACATAGTCTTCTGTTCCATCAAAATTCAGGGCGTTATTTTGTGAAATACCAATTGAAAAAAAGCTAATAAAGAATGTTAAAAAAAGTAGTTTTTTTGTCATGCTATTATGGTTAGTTTATATAATGATTATTGTAATGTTTTGTGCAACAAATATAAATTTTAGCATACCAAACTCCACATAATTTACCACAGCAAAACCACAGCAAAAGGCTTGTTAAGTTATTTGTATCGTTTATTAATAAGGAATTGAAGATAGAATAATTAATACTTCATTAGCTCAGTACTAAGGTTTTGATTGGTTAACAGTCCTAATTTTTTGCGTATTCTATACCTCGAGGTTTCCAGAGATTTAGTATAATTATTAGTTATTAGTGCTATGTCTTTTGTTTGCATGTTTAATCTCAAAAAGGCACAATACAATAACTCTCTTGGAGAAAGATCCGGAAATTTTGCAAGCAAATTTGAGTAAAAATCGGGATGTACGGCTTCAAAAACTCTTTCAAATTCTTTCAGTGTGTCAACCCTCGAAATACTTTCAATATTAGATTTTATTATTCTCAATTCTTCTGATATTATCTTATCGTTATTATCAGTAATTAGTTTATTTATGCTTATCTTTAAATCACTTAAAGTAGAGATTACCCTTGCTTTTGAAAGAGCATGATATATTATTTCTTGCTCTTTTAACTTTAAGTTCAGTTGTGCATTTTTTGACTCTTCTTTCTGAATGATAGCATCTTTTTCAGCCTGGGCTAATCTTAAATTTTGATTAACCTGTTTATGTTCAAGTAATTGCTTTGATTGTCGTAAGTTTTCATTTCTAACCCTAAATAGTATATAAAGCAGTATTACAGAAACGGTCAATAAAACAATTAATACTATGAGAATGCTGTTTTGTAAATTTTCAAGACGATTTAATTCCTTTAAATTTCTTATTTCCTCTTCTGCTTTTTCGTTTTCGTATTTGGCCTCAATTTCCAAAACTTTTGCAAGCACATCCTTTTTACTAATACTATCAAGAATTACTTTATATTGAGCAAGATAATCAATAGTATCACTAGTGTTTTTTGTATATAACTGAGCAAGATTAAACAGGATGTCTCGTTTAAACGACAGATACATTTCTTCGTTGCACAAATCCAATGCATTATGGAACAAATCAATGGCATTTTCTTTGTTTTGTAGCTTGTTTTCTGTTTTAGCTAAGGCTATCAAAGCCCTTATCTGCCCTTCAACAATATCATTTTCAACGCTCCATGTGTAAACTTCATTTAGTATATCTTTTGCTTCAGCAAATTTTCCCATAGTCATGTATGTGTTACCTAAATTAAACTTGCTTATAATCACAATAAAGGGGTTTTGAGTTTTTTCTTTAAGCTCAATAGCTTTTTTGAGATAAACAACAGCCTCTTCATAATTTTCGGATTGTTTGTATAGCAGAGCAAGATTTCCGTAATTAAGTCCTAACTGCATTATGTTTCCTAAAGAATCGTTGATATTGATGGCCTTTTGCAAAGTAATAATTGCTTTATCAAATAATCCCTCATCAGCATAAATATTTGATATATTATTGAGTACATGGGCCGCATGTTGTTTATCTTTTTCTATACCATAATATTTAAGAGCTTTCTGAAAGGCCACCATTGCTGAATCTAATTGATTGGTTCTATAAAACACGTCTCCAAGATTTGCATAGAGTAAGGATATTAAATAATCACTAATTCCAGTTGAATAGTTTGATATGGTTTCCTTATATAACATTTTTGCACCATTAAAATCTTGCTTATTAACCATATTATTAGCAAGGGAGTTCGAAATAACAACAAGTTTGGCAGTATCTTTTAAGTTTAATGCCTGTTTGTAGGATATTTTTAACAATGAATCGCTGCTATCATAGTTTCCCATAAATGTATATATGGTACTTGCATGGTTTAAAGCATTAACAAGTAGCGTATCGTTTTTAATTTTGTCGCACAAGTCGATTATTTTTAGTGAATAACTGAGAGCGCTGTCAGGATATGCTTTATATAGGGTGTCGTTTGTAATCTTTTCGAAATTTGCTATTAGATCTTTCTGACTCTTATTATAAATAGCCTTATCATTTTCACATGAAACTATCAATGTAAATACAAATATTAATAACGAAAAGGCTAAAGTTCTATTCATGATAATGATTAAGCGAATATATTAAATATAAATTTCCTTTATAAAACGAGTATCATTTTTATAAAAAGTGTATTTATTGCAAATCAAAAATATTACATAATCTTAAAGAAAAAAATAATGAAAATGATTATGGTTTAAAGTTCAATTTTTTCATAAAGATAGTTGTCTTATTTATGTGACATATTTTGATTTTTTTTCATACATAAATTATATGTAAAATCATTTTTAGAAGAAGCGGCTTAATTTTTAATCAGTTTGTTTTCACCAATAAATTTGCTCTAAATGCGGTTTAACTAAACGTCAACAACATTTATAATGCAATTATTTTAGATACTTTTTGTAAAATTTATATAGTTTCTCCCCTTCATCATTTACTCTCAAACATACTCAAATCGGGCTCTTCGGGCCAGAAAGTAGTATTTTCGAAACTAATGCTTTCGGTTGCAGCCGAATCGTTAAACCTTATCGCTCCTGAAAAATAACATTTCTTAAACTCACAATACTTAAATTTTACTTTAAGAAAATCGCTACGGCCATAAAAATAGGAATTGTTGAATATGGATTTATCTTCAAATTCAGCATAGTTCATAAATAGATTTTGACGACAACTGATAAGGGAAAAGTCGGCATATCCAATAAATCTAGCCACAGAAAACTGTGCTTCCGCATTGAATGTAACCGCTTGAAAATAAGCGATCTTATCAAAGCCTGCATTCATAAAATTAGCTCTTTGCATAAAAAATGCATTTTGGAATCTGGCGTCCTCAGTAAATACACAGTCAGAAAAACTTGCATTCTGAAAAAAACTAAGCTCTTCGAAACTAACTTCTCCCTCAAAGTAACTTTTGAAAAAATTTGCTCTTCCCAATATGCTACATGATCTAAGATTAAACTTTTGTTTGAAAGTACACGATATAAAACTAACACTACCTTTGAAAAGAGTTATGACTGTTGATCCATCTTCATTTTTTTTGAATGCCGTTACATCACCTTCAAAGGTGCAATTACTAAAAGTAATTGATGACTCAACCACTACCTGGGAAACCGAGGGGCTTATTTTGTTGGCTTTTAGGTAGTCGGTAATATGAATATCATCCTCAAAAGAGACATTTTCGATAAAAATATCTTTTCCATTTTCAAGAGCCTCCTTAATGTTATTATCCTTATTGCCGGAAGATGCACAGGTGGATGTTAGCAGAATTAGGGCTAAGTAAATAATTTTCATAACTATATATTTAAATGATGACTCATAAAATAATGAACCACTATTAGTTGAATAATAGTGGTTCATTATTAAGAATTATATTTTATTTATTTGGCATGCATAGGTGATGTTTGCTTTTTATATGTCGCAATTTTTTTATCTAAATCACCATTAGCCTTCCGCTTTTTAATAAAACGCTTTATCTCTTCAGGAGTATAAGCATTTAAGTTTTTGCTGTTAACAGCAGAATTAAACTTAGTTCTCTTGGCTTTATTTTTTTCAAAATTAATATCATTTCTAAAACTCAAAGGCTGGCTGTTTTTCTCTGTCGATTTCAATGCAACGCCACCTACAAACCATGCCGGATCGGTAGTTGTATAAAAAAGATTATTCATTTCATCCTGTTCCTGAAATACATCTCCGGCATCGGCTACCAAAAGCAAATAATAGAAACCGGTAATATTTGGCATAAAGTAGGATCTGTATAAACTTTGAGTACCCCAAACGGTTTCTGCAAATCCACCACCTGATGCAATAGGGAAATTAATTATACAATTGTAATCGTTAGGACATTCATAGGTTCCCTGAGGGATACTGGTATTAAACTCATCTAAAAATAAAACCCCATAATCATCAGCATTATATGCATTATAATAAATATAAACGTAAGACCAGTTGGCACTTGGGTCGGCTGTTTGGTTGCCAATATTATATACATTAAATTCAATTTGTCTTTCGGCATTCCAGTCATCTACCGAAATATCGCTAAATACCCAAGGTACTACATCAACACCAGTAACATTTGGATCCGGATCGTCGGGTGGATTATTGTTACCATCTTCATTGGCTATAATAAACAATGCATATCCGCCATTCAAGTTGGCGCAAAATTCGTTTATCATAAAGTTATAGTCTACCCAAATATAACCGTAATCGCCCCAGCCTGTATCCCAAGAGTTAATAACCCTAAAGGCACCATTGGGCCCTTTATTATCATCATAACCTGCAATAACTAATGCGTGGTAAGCATGCATTCCAACACGGTCGTAGGTAGTATTTGAAGACATTACATCATCAGAATTCCAAGTCATAAAGTTATCGGCTAATTTTGCGCCAAGAATAACAGGTACATTGTTTGCTAAATTCTCCTTTATTGATGATACTGATCGATCAATTCTTCTATAATATTTAATTCTATTTTGATTGGCTTCGGCTGTCCACGATGGATCAACACCTGACTTAGAACAATTGCCCAGGTTCTCATAAGGCACTGTTGCAAAGGTGGCAACACCTCTTGCCTGTAGATTATCAAGGCCGTTTACAAAAGAAACTCCATTACACTCATTGGGCTTTTTGCTATCATCAATAGAAATAAAGAAATCCTTTGGGCTAAATTGTTTTGAGGGAGAACTTAAGTCAGAAGGACCGTAGCCATTTGCCATTCCATTAACAGCAGTTTTAGTGTTGTAAGCTACTGCCCAGGCAACACATGTTCCATAAGGATTTTGGTTACCTATTGGTGGAAATTTAGGAACAAGGTCAACTGATGGTGGAAAGTTTCCTGATCCAAAACCATAGTCTACGGTTGTTGGAACAGTAGCCATATCATCGTCTCCAGTCCATCCTAGTGAATAATCACTTCCCGAAGGATCTGGTTCAGGGTCATCTAATTTCTCACAAGCCATAAAAAGGACTGAGGTAATCAGGAAAAGTCCAAAAAACTGATAAATCTGTTTCATTGTTGGTAGTTTTTGTTAAAAATAAAATCGTATGCAATATACTAAATAGAGAATAATTTTGTCAACACTAATTATTATTCGCTAAAATTTATTATGATTTTAAATTTATAAGGGCATATAATTTATAATAAGTCGAAACTATTCAGATTTTGAAAAAAAACAATTTCTGGATATAAAAATAGATTTAAAAGAGTAAAAATAATATGAAAAAAATGACTTAAAAAAGTGCCGTCATTCCTTAATAACCTTCATTTTTATCAAATTATTTTCATCATTAATATATAAAATATACACACCAGCAGGATAATCAATCATACTTATGCTGGTTTTGGATTGATGAGGTGAAATTGTGTATTCTGACATCAACTGACCTAGGGTATTATACAATACTACTGTTGTGTTTCGGTTATTATTCGCAAGTTTAATATTAACTAAATTCTTACAAGGATTAGGATAAACACTTAGCCTTTGTAGTGTTTCAGAATCATCAACTCCCACTGTCATATCGGTATAAATTACCGTGCCGCAGGAAATTTTTATCGCCTCGGTGAGATAGTCCAGATCAATATTCTCAACCAAATCCATTTCAGTGTGATAATATGGATTAAATACTTTTTCCATTAGATAAACACCATGATATCCTGCCTCAATAAAAGCAGCCAAGTCGGCTCCTCCCTGGCTGGTTGGCGAATCAACATCCGGTGTTAAAGATGTATAAGTTGATGTTATTAAAGATGCTACTCCTGTGATTTCTTCCGAGCCAATAACATTGGATAAAGTCATCGTATTACTACCATCATCATAAGCTATCATATCGTTATTAATAACTCCCCAAATATTAGTTCCCTCAGCTTCTGCCTGAGCCGCATAATGTTCCGAACCTGCATCGCCAAAATACATAAGTTCCTCAGCAGCGGTTGTAAGAAAAACTATAGTTCGTTCCGGTTGGTAACCCATTTGCATAATTACTCGTGCAGTTTCAAGAGCTGCCACAGTGCCACTTGCATTATCATCTGCTCCGGGAGCGTAAATTTCAGGATCACTATCAAGCTGAACATTGTCATGATGCCCCATTATTATGATTTCTTCATCAGGGTAAACACTTCCAATTATCTTGGCTTCAACATTATACTGCCATGTTGTTGTATCATAATGCAGATTACTATAGTTAATATTAGTATAGCATTGGAATGAGTCGAGGCGGACTTCTGTAATTCCATAGGATTCAAACCTTGCTTTGATGTTTTCGGCAACTTCCCTGTGATTTGGAGCAATCAAAAACCTTGTGCCCATATTTTGGAGCCACTGTAACTGATAGGCGATACTATCTGAATTGATTAGGGAAATAGCTTCGCTAACAAGAGAATCGTTTCTAGTACTATACTGGGCGCTAACAGTTGATATTGAAAAAACAACCGATACGATTAGGAGGATAAATTTTGCTTTCATATCAATTAATTTTAGTT
>JBFFLX010000073.1:0-16534 GCA_041554435.1 Bacteroidales bacterium | reverse complement strand
ATTCAAATGTCGTTTAGTCCTGAATAAAATTGTTTTGTAAACACCAACCTTTCCGCTGAAGGCGGTTTATCAAATAGCCTTTTCAAATATCCTATAACGCTTATAAATTGTACTGTCCAAACGTTCCATAACGGCACGCATTTTTACATTTTCTTCCATTATTAAGTGACTATCCAAAATCTTAAGATTAGCCTCTTTTGCCGAATCGAACATGGAAACAGCCATTAAAGCATCTATACCTGAATTGCGAATAGTATCCTTAACACAGCCGAGCAAAAGATTTAATTGTGTGGCCTTTCTGAATGAAAGTAATAAATGAATAAATCCCAAAGGAAAGAGTTTACCTTTTGCCTTTTTAAAACCATCTGAAATATCGGGCATGGCAACAACGAAAGCCACAACTTTATCGTTTTTATCTTTTACTAGTTTTATAAATTTAGGATTTAAAAGCGGCAGAAATCTCTCTGAAAATTCTTTGGATTCTATCTCCTGCAAAGGAGCAAATCCATAAATATCAGTATAGGCTTCATTTATCAAGTCGAAGACAGGTTTTACATAAGGCCGAACATGTTTCGACTTCTTAAATTCCATGAGTTTAAAACCGTTTATCTCGACTCTTTGGGCAATTTTTTTATAGAATTCGGGGACAACTTCAGGGATATTAGCCCTGTACTGCACAAGATCAAGTTTCTTATTAAAACCATTCTCCTCAACATACTTCACCATAAAAGGAAAACTGCTATTGGTAACCATTACCGACATTGGATCATCGAAACCCTCAATAAGAAAACCCTGTGGATCTTTATCGGAAAAGCCCAAAGGTCCTACTAAATGGTCTTTATCATTTTCCCTGGCCCATTGTATCACCGCCTCCATTAATGCATCGAATACATTTTTATCATCATAACATTCCATAAATGAAAAACGGGCGTTGTTTTCGTTATGACCCTGATTATAAACATGATTGATAATACCCATTATCCTTCCCACAAGAGCCCCGTTTTTTTCGGCCAGAAACATTATGGTATCACAATGTTCAAAAGAGTGGTTTTTGTTTTTATCAAACACTTTCCATTCATCGGAAATTAGAGGAGGCAACCACTGTTTGTGATTTTTATGAATTTTATATGGTAGTTTAATAAAGGATTTCAAATCCTTCTTCGTTTTAACTTCAAAAATCTTTATCATTCCTTAAACTTAATACCTAAATATCAGGCTTTATTCTTATCAAAATTATTTGCCGGGCAAGTAATTATATAATTTCTTTGAGACAAATAAAATTAGAGGTGCAAACAACATCCCTCCTACTACATCCACTACATAATGAGCCTTGATATAAACCGTCGACAAGATAAGAAGAATTACAATTGGCAAGGCTATTTTGAAATATTTGATGAAATTTTTTCTCAGTAGAATGAGAATTATTATAGAAATTCCAACATGAGAACTTGGAAATGCACCAGTGGGTTGTTCACCAAATTTTTGTACTAAATGCATGATATTGTCGAAGATATAAGCCGATGGCAAAATATTTTGCGGCGACTCAAAAAAGTATTGTGGTCCTGCTGAAGGGAAAATTGCAAAAATCAAATAAAACAAATACAAGGAGGCCGTCAGATAGAAAATATTTTCCGATAATTTATCCCTATTTTTAATGAAGAACACAACGAAAAAACCTATTATTAGCAGATAAAAAGAGAAATATGCCATATACATTATTTCGCTGAAAATCAAATTAGGGATATTTTCAGAAAACAGCACACTTAACTGATTACCAAATAGTAACATTTCCAATTTTATCAAATATGGATCAAGGTTGCTAAAAATTATTTTATTGTAATTAACCGTTTCCTGATAAAAATAAGCACTTAAAATTAATGGGTAGGCTTCCCTTAAAATTTCAGATAATTTGGATTGTACCTGTTTATGGAAAAATAATATTCCAAACACCAAAAAGAGTATGCCAAGGCGTATCAATATTAAATGTACCAGCATATCTTCTCCCCAAAGGGAAAACATAATTAGCAAACTACTAATTGAAACATAAATCAAAAAAAATATATCTGTTTTTTTTAATTTATTAGTCATACATAAAAATTTAGGCCGCAAAGTTAGGATTATCTTCATTTATAATTATCGACTTTCGTTTTTCTTTATTTATAAAAGTGAACATAATTCATGGCTATGTTCAATTATTTACATTTATTGGACATATCATATTTGTTTGTAACAACTATAAATTTAGGAGAAAACTATAGATTGTTTTCTTCAAACTTTGATAGTAACATTAGTGAAATCCATACTGACAAAACAAACCTCTGCAGATCAATTATAAAATATTGTCTTTATTTACTGTCATAATTTGGTTTCTGAAAAGATTTATTATATTTTTAATTTTTTAAGAGTTCTTATTGCATTAAATAGCAAAGGTTATATTGCTTATCTTGTGACACTTAATTGAAAAATTTTTGTTCAAAATTGAAAAATATTTAATCCTAATAAATTATTGAAAAATGATTGGTTGATTTGTTTTTTCAATATTTTGGCTGCGATTTTTATAATTGCATTTTATGTAATATAAAGTGAAATATTAGTTAATAAATAAATTTAAATGAGGAATACCTATTTTGACTTAATAGAACAAAGTTATTACTTTCCACAGGAAGGCTTCGATTTGAGAGATGGTTATCTTTCCTTTCAAGGCGTTTCTCTAAAATATTTAATAGAGAAACATGGAACACCTTTCCGATTTATTTATCTCCCGAAAATTGGAGATCAAATAAAAAAATCACGTAACCTTTTTAATAAGGCAATAAAAAAGAATAACTATTCAGGTAAATACCATTTTTGCTACTGTACGAAATGTAATCACTTTTATCATGTAATTAGCGAGGCCTTAAAACATAATGTTCATTTAGAAACTTCTTCGTCTTTTGATATTGATTTGATTCTGAATTTGTATAAGGAAAAGAAAATCGATAAAAAGAGAATAATCATACATAATGGATATAAAACCGAAGAATACCTTCAACGAATTATAAATATGCAGGAAGCAGGTTTTGTAAATTCCATTATTGTTTTGGATAGTGAAACCGAACTTTCGCGCATATTAAACCTAAATATAAAAACGAAGGTAAAAATCGGATTGCGTATGGCTATCAATGAGGAGGCACAGTCTTCTTATTATACTTCCCGCCTGGGAATTCGTCATACTAAAATTATCGAATTCTTTGAAAAAAACATAAAAGACAATGATAAGGTAGAGTTAAAAATGCTTCACTTTTTCGTTGATTCCGGAATTAAGGATACCCTTTATTATTGGGGAGAATTCCAACGTGCATTAAAACTTTATGCCGACCTCAAAAAAGTTTCTCCTAATCTGGATTCATTTAATCTTGGTGGAGGATTCCCCATTAGAAACCATTTGGGTTTTGAATATTCCTATGAGTATATGATAAATGAAATTATTACAAACATAAAAGATGCTTGTGTAAAAGAAAATATTGAGGAACCCGACATTTATACTGAATTTGGAAGATATACGGTTGGTGAATCCGGTGCTATAATATTTAAAGTGCTGGAAACCAAGCAACAAAATGATACAGAGGCGTGGTATATAATTGATAATAGTTTGATGAATACCATCCCCGATGCCTGGTCGATACATGAAAAATTTATTCTTTTGCCAATAAATAAATGGAATAATGAATACCAGAGGGTGAATATTGGAGGTATAAGTTGCGATCATTCGGATTATTATAATTCCGAAGATTTAAATCAGGAGGTTTTACTTCCTAAAGTTACCAATGAAGATAAGGAACCTCTGTATTTAGGTTTCTTCCATACCGGAGCCTATCAGGATTCCATTAGCGGTTACGGTGGTATTAAACATTGTTTAATTCCTTCGCCCAAGCATGTTATTATCGACAGAGATGAAAAAGGAAACTTTGTGGATTACGTATACCGGGAAGAGCAATCGGCTCCGGAAATGTTTAAAATTTTAGGTTATAGTCAGGACAAATGAAAGTTTTTGGTGGCATAGATAATCCGTATTCCGACTACAATAAAGCAAAGGTTTTATTACAGTCGATACCCTACGATGGAACAAGCACCTGGGGAAAGGGTGCCGACAATGGTTTCGATGCTTTTATTGAAGCCTCAGAAAACATGGAGTTATATGATATAGAGACCAATAGTGAAGTTTTCAAACAAGGAATTCATGTATTGGATGCCATAACAGAATCATCATCTCCTGAAGCAGTTTTTGAAAAAGTATATTCCAATACAAAAGAACTTCTTAAAAGAGATAAATTCCTGACATTTTTCGGTGGCGAACATTCCATAAGCATAGGAATTATAAAAGCATTCTACGAGAAATATCATGATATCAGCGTTTTACAATTAGATGCTCATGCTGATTTACGTTCATCATATATGGGCTCTCCCTACAATCATGCATGCGCACTTCATGATGCTTCTTTGAATACTAATCTTGTTCAGGTTGGCATAAGAAGTATGGACATAAGCGAATTAGAATTTTTGAATAAGGAAAAATGTTTCTTTGCAGAAGATATTTATGGCAATGACAACTGGATGCAGAAATCCATTGATTTACTGGGCGAAAAAGTATATCTAACAATTGATTTGGATGTTTTCGACCCTTCGATAATGCCTGCCACAGGAACTCCGGAACCCGGAGGTTTACTGTGGAACGATACTATAAAATACTTAAGAAAAGTTTTTGAACAAAAAGAAGTTGTTGGATTTGATTTGGTAGAGTTAGCACCTATAAAAGAAAATAAAGCTCCAAACTTTTTGGTTTCAAAATTATATTATAAATTACTTTCGTATAAATTTTCATTTAATGATTAAAAAAGGAAACATAAGCAAATTCATGCTTGAGCATTATAAGCATTTTAATTCAGCAACTGTTGTTGATGCTGCTGAGGCTTATAATAATCAGCTGGTTAGCGGAAATAAAATGATGATTACACTTGCCGGGGCCATGAGCACCGCCGAGTTGGGAAAATCTCTGGCAGAGATAATCCGTCAGGATAAAGTTCATATTATTAGTTGTACAGGTGCAAATCTGGAAGAAGATATTATGAACCTTGTGGCACATTCGCATTATAAACGTGTACCTGAATATCGTGATTTTACACCTCAGCAGGAATGGGATTTGCTGGAAAAAGGCCTTAACAGGGTTACCGACACCTGCATACCTGAGGAGGAAGCCTTTAGAAGGCTGCAACAACATATTTTCAAAATATGGAAGGATGCCGAAGAAGCAGGTGAAAGATTTTTCCCACACGAATTTATGTATAAAATGTTGCTTTCAGGAGTGCTGGAACAATATTATGAAATAGATCCAAAAAACAGCTGGATGCTGGCAGCAGCTGAAAAAAACCTGCCTATTGTGGTTCCCGGCTGGGAAGATTCCACAATGGGTAATATATTTGCCTCCTATTGTGTAAAAGGAGAATTAAAACCATCTACCATGAAATCAGGTATAGAATATATGACATTTCTTGCCGACTGGTATACAGAAAATACTAAAGATAATAAAATTGGTTTCTTCCAGATTGGAGGAGGAATTGCCGGCGACTTCCCCATTTGTGTTGTGCCAATGCTTTATCAGGATTTGGAAAGAACCGATACTCCTTTCTGGAGTTATTTCTGTCAAATCTCTGACTCCACCACAAGTTATGGTTCCTATTCAGGTGCTGTTCCTAACGAAAAAATAACCTGGGGCAAACTCGATATTGATACCCCAAAATTTATAATCGAATCGGATGCTACTATTGTTGCACCTCTGATTTTTGCATATTTATTGAACTGGTAAAAAATTTAAAATGGAAAATATAAACAAATTACGAATTATTAAAGATTACGAAAAGTTAGATACCGATTTACAGGAACAAATCAAATTGGTTTATCCTGAAGGATTTAGTCAGCATTTAATTGAATTTACAAATGGAAAAGGCGAAAAAGTAAGTGCCTTACGTTTTGAAACTTTCGAGAAAATTTATCTCGTTCGTATGTCGATAAAAACTGCTGAAAGAATAATTGAAGAGGATTCAGATTATGATGACGACGGTATGCTTAAACAGAATATTAAAGAAAAATACGAAGATGAGTATGCCGATATCGAGTATCTTTCGGAAAACGAAAATTACGATGACGGCAGTGATGATGATTACGATGATTAATTCATAAACTAAATTCTGTAAAAGTGCAAATGGAACTACCCGGATTTATTCATGGTATGTGGAGACTAAATGACTGGAACTTCACAAAAAAGGAATTATTAAGTTTTATTGAAGAAGTATTGGATTTGGGGATTAGCACTTTCGATCATGCTGATATTTATGGCAATTATACTTGTGAGAGTATTTTTGGTAATGCTCTGAAAGAGAAGCCTATACTACGCCATAAAATGAAGATAATCACCAAATGTGGTATAAAACTACTTTCAGAAAAATATCCCGAAAGGAAAATAAAAATATATGATTATTCATACGAGCATATAGTACTCTCGGTGGAAAACTCTCTGAAAAATTTAAATACCGATTTCATCGATCTACTTTTACTGCACAGGCCTTCACCAATGATGAATGCCGAAGAAGTGGCCCGAGCGTTTTCAAAACTTCATGGCGATGGAAAAGTATTAAATTTTGGAGTCTCCAACTTCAACCCTTTACAATTCGAATTGCTAAATTCTGCTCTCGACACAAAACTTGTTGCAAACCAGGTAGAAATATCTCCTTTTAATCTGGAACATTTTGAAAATGGGAATATGGAATTCTTCCAAAAGGAGAAAATAATTCCTATGTCGTGGTCACCTTTGGCAGGTGGTAAACTTTTTGAGCCTAAAACAAATTATGAACTTAATTTAACAAACACCATAAAAGATATAGGTAAGGAGCTGGGCACAGATAAAATCGACCAGGTAGTTTTGTCCTGGTTGTTAGCGCACCCTTCGGGAATAATACCTGTTTTGGGCTCCGGGAAAATCGACCGTATTAAAAGTGCCATACAATCAGTAAAATACAAGATGAACCTCGAACAATGGTTTAAAATTTATACCGCAGCAACAGGTTCTGAATTACCGTAAGGAAGATTTTTCTTCTGGTTTATAAAAAGTATATAAAAATAAATATTGAATTAATTTAAATATCTGTTTTGCACGCAACCGTTTGCAAAAGCATAATTGTTAGTAGTTTATACTAATAACTTTTATAAATTAGACAATACTCCAACTATTGCAGATTTCAATGACATATTTTGAGAAATTTGCAAAAATTTTTAATGAAAGAAGCATAAAAATGCCACATAAAAATATTGATGCAATAATTTTTGACCTCGATGGTGTAATTACCAAAACTGCTGATGTTCATAGCCGTGCCTGGAAGAAAATGTTCGACCAATTTCTGGAACAAAGAGCAAAATCAAATAATACCGAATTTGTTGAATTTACTTCTCAGGATTATTTGACTTATGTTGATGGAAAACCACGCTACGAAGGAGTAAAATCATTTTTAAAATCCCGAGATATAGAACTGGATTTTGGTAGTCCTGAAGATTCTCCCAAAGAAGAAACCGTTTGCGGATTGGGAAACAGAAAAAATGAGGCATTTAACGAAGTTTTAAAAGCAGAAGGTGTAAAAGTTTTTCCTTCTACTGTTGAATTGATGGAACGTCTTCATAAAGAAGGCATTAGACTAGGTGTAGCTTCTTCAAGCAAGAATTGTGAGGCTGTTTTAAAAGCCGCAAAACTAACTCATCTTGTGGAAACAAGAGTTGATGGAGTAGTATCTGCCGAAATGGGACTAAATGGAAAACCTGCCCCGGACATTTTTACCACGGCAGCAAAAAATTTAAATTCTGATATCTCTCGTTCTGTTGTTGTTGAAGATGCCTCGTCGGGAGTGGCAGCAGGAAAAAACGGAAATTTTGGTCTGGTATTAGGACTGGCAAGAGAAGATAATGAAATGGCTTTATATGCCAATGGTGCCGATGTGGTTGTAAAAGATATTGAAGATTTTAATTTTGAAGCCATCGAAAATTGGTTTGAAAATGAAATGGAAAAAGATTCATGGGAACTTAAGTATCATGATTTTGATCCTCTAAAAGAAAAATCGAGGGAGGCTTTGCTTACAGTTGGAAATGGATATTTCGGTACCAGAGGTGCTTTGGAAGAATCATTTGCAAATAAAAATAACTATCCGGGAACATATATTGCCGGGATGTATAATCGTTTGACCACAAAAGTTGCAGGAAGAGATATTGTTAATGAAGATTTTGTAAACGTTCCCAACTGGCTTGTAATCAAATTCAAAATAGAAGATGAGCCATGGTTTTTCCCCAACTCCGAAAATATAGTTTCTTTAAGCCGTAGTCTGAATTTAAAAACCGGTTTGTTAAGCAGAACTATGAAAGTAGTTGATGAAGATGGCCGCCAGACTTTAATAGAATCGCAACGTGTGGCAAGCATGCACAATCCGCATTTAGCGGCTATAACTTATAAACTCACTGCTCTAAACTATTCCGCAAATATCAGTATCGCTTCTGCCATTGACGGAACTATTATTAATGAAGGGGTTGAAAGGTATAAAAGCCTCAACTCAAAGCATTTGGAACCCATTGAACAAGGTGGTGAAAACAATTATTCCTATCTCAAAGTTAAAACTAACCAATCGGGAGTGAACATTGCCATGGCATCAAAACTCGATTGCAATAAAGATGTTCAATATGGAGTAAGTTGCGATGAAGGCATAGTTTATACTTATGTTGATTACGAGATCCAACTGGGAAAAAGCATCGAATTTGAAAAAATCGTTAGTATTCACACCTCACTTGAAACCACCGGTGATGTTTTAGAAGTGGCAAATCAAACTTTATCTTCTGCAAATTCATTTAATGGGATATATTCAGCCAGTAAACTTTCATGGAAAGAACTATGGAATAAAGCCGACATAAAAGTAAGTGGCGACCGCAAATCACAGCAATTACTCCGGTTACATATTTATCATTTACTTGTTTCTGCATCAAATCATAATCAAAAATTAGATGCTAGTATTACTGCCAGAGGTCTTCATGGCGAAGCCTACAGGGGCCATATTTTTTGGGATGAACTTTTTATTTTACCCTTTTACAACATACATTTTCCTAAAACTGCCCGCGAAATTTTAATGTATCGCTACCGTCGTCTTGACAAGGCTCGCGAATATGCAAAGGCTTACAACTATGAAGGAGCAATGTTCCCATGGCAAAGCGGAAGCGACGGAAGTGAAGAAACGCAAATTATTCACCTCAACCCAATATCCGGAGAATGGGGCGACGATCATAGTTCATTGCAACGTCATGTATCACTGGCAATTGCCTATAATGTTTGGCAATATGTAAATACTACTGCTGATATCGATTTTCTGAAAAATTATGGCGCAGAAATGATACTGGAAATTGCTCGTTTCTGGGCCAGCAAATCAACTTATGATTCAACAACCCAAAGATATTCAATTGATGAGGTAATGGGACCTGATGAGTTCCATGAATCATATCCCGATGCTGAAAAAGGAGGACTTAAAGACAATGCTTATACAAACTTAATGACAGCATGGTTGTTTTCAAAAGTTCCCGATGTTCTGGAACTTATTTGGGATGACGCTCCAAAAGTTCTGGAAAAAATAAATCTTACCGAAGAAGAACTCGAGAAGTGGAGTGAAATACAACATAATCTGCAATTGAATATCAACGATGAAAGCATTATTTCGCAGTATGAAGGATATTTCGATTTAAAGGAACTCGACTGGGATTATTTTAGAAAAAAGTATGGAAATGTATACCGAATGGATCGCCTTTTAAAGGCAGAAGGAAAATCGGCAGATGATTATAAAGTAGCAAAACAGGCTGATACACTGATGACATTTTATAATCTTAGCAAAACAACTGTCGACAAACTTCTTGGTGACTTATCCTATAAACTTGATGATGATTATCTGGAAAAAAATCTGGATTATTATCTACAGCGTACATCTCATGGCTCTACTTTAAGCAGAGTTGTTCATGCTCAACTTGCTCAAATAATTGGGAATGAGAAACTTTCATGGGAATTATATTCCGATGCTCTGGCCAGCGATTATAATGATATTCAGGGAGGAACCACCGCTGAAGGTATACATGCAGGTGTTATGGCAGGAACAATAATGATTGCTATTTCAACATTTGCAGGCGTTGATTTGAGAGATGAAATTCTCAATCTGGATCCAAAACTTCCGGAAAACTGGGATTCGATAAGTTTTAATCTTAGTTTCAAATCAGTGGATTATAATTTTAATATCACTAAAGAAAATGTTAATATAACTACTGATAAAGAGGCAATTATAAAATTCCGTAACGAAGTCTTCAGCCTAAAGGCTAAAAAGCAAACTACTTTAAAAATTTAAAAAACTGTTC
This sequence comes from Bacteroidales bacterium, assembly GCA_041554435.1. Classification (GTDB taxonomy): domain Bacteria; phylum Bacteroidota; class Bacteroidia; order Bacteroidales; family F082; genus BM524. The sequence continues at coordinate 6,079 of JBFFLX010000073.1, read as the reverse complement.
GATATGTTAGAAGATGTTTTATTAATTCAGGATAAACACAGAGAAGCAGCAGCAGAAATTGTTAGCGAAATCCTTAAAAGAAAAAACAAAGACAAGTATATAGTTGCTATTTCCGGTGAGTCAGGTTCGGGAAAATCGGAACTTACCCATGTTGTTGCAAAAGAACTTTTTAATAAAGGTTTTAAAGTTAAACCCGTTCATATCGACAATTTTTACAATACACATCCACTTGAGCGTCAGGAATACAGGAAGAAACACGGCGTTGAAAATGTAGTCGGATTGGGGGAATATCGCTGGGATGACATAAACAATACCATTGATGATTTTTATAATGATAGAAAATCAACTATGCCTTGCGTTGATTTGGTTACTCAAAATATCGATGAATTAACTACCGATTTTAAGGGAGTTGAAATATTAGTTGTGGATGGCTTGTATGCAATAAATATTAAAGGTGTTGACCTTGGTGTTTTTATTGAACTAACTTACCACGAAACAAAGAAAGCCCAGGCCAACAGAGGCAAAGAGAAAACCGATGAACTCAGATTTATGGTTTTGGAAAAAGAACACCAAACAGTTTTGAGCCTTAAACCAAAAGCCGATTTACTTATAAATATGGATTATAAAGTAGTAAAAGTGTAATTTATAGTATTTTAAGTAGTTTTTTTTAACAGTTTTGTGTTTTTACTATATTTACGGTTCTAAAATTGGTTTGAACTGTTGATTAAAATACAAGCCTGTTTACTATGTTAAATAAATATTACTCTGATTATCTAATTATTGGCAATGAGTTATTGATTCAGCAATTCATTGGTATAATAAAATTAAGATACCTTTCCCTTTTCACAGTATATAATTATCTCTTTAACAATATAACCAAATTCAATATTGATTGTTATGAGTGATACTTCCATTATTAAAATAAGAGGTTTATGCAAGAGTTTTGATGGCATTATTGCTCTCAACAATCTTGATATGGAGGTAAAAAAAGGTGATATTTACGGCTTCCTGGGGCCCAATGGTTCTGGAAAAAGTACTACTATTAAAGTTTTGCTTACTTTGGTAAAACCAGAAATTGGAAAGATTGAAATTTTTGGTGAAGACCTGCTTACAAATTCAAAATCGATACTTAAACGCATAGGCTCGATAGTTGAGAAACCTGGTTTTTATGAACGCATTAGCGCAATGAAAAATTTGCAATTGCTAGCTAAATATTCCGGAATTTCTATTAAAGACGAAGAGTTAACAAAAATATTTACTACAGTTGGTCTTGGCGACAGAAAACAAAGCAAAGTAGGCTCCTATTCTCATGGAATGAAGCAAAGGCTCGGTTTTGCCCAGGCCATTATGCACAAACCTGAATTATTGATACTGGATGAGCCTTTTGCCGGCCTCGATCCGAAGGGTGCTCGTGATATGCGTAGTCTTATTTTAAAATTAAATAAGGAAAATGGTACTACCATATTACTTTCTTCGCATCAACTTGATGAAATTGAAACCATTGCAAACCGAATGATAATTATTAATAAGGGAAGTTCTGTTTGCGAGGGAAGCGTAAAAGAAATCGTGGAACAAAATAAAATGAGTATAATCGTTAAAGTAGATCAGCCAAAAGAAGCCTATACTAAACTGAAAAGCAGCAGGTTACCTATTGAAAATATTACTCTTACCAATGATACAATTCTTTTAAACTGCACCCACGATGCCATACCATATGTGAATCAGTATTTGCAATTATCCGGTTTTATGATTTTTGAAATCAGGAAAGAAAAAGCATTGGAAAATTATTATTTAACATTTACCTGAAAATGAAAATATTATTAATAGAAATATATAAAGTTTTCATACGAAGGCGCTCCTATATTGGCTTCGGGGCTATACTTTTTATAGTTATCCTGCTTCTTCTTGCAGTAAATTACGAAGCAAAAACGGTGCTTGACTTTCTTACTTCGAACCTAAAAGAGTCGTTTAGTTTTCAGGGAAACCTTATTAATGGTAACCTCTACGCACATATCGTGATGCGATCGCTATGGGTGCATATTCCTTTGTTAATTGTTTTAGTTACAGGCGATTTGGTTTCCGGGGAATATCAGTCAGGAACTTTCAGAATGCTGTTAAGCAGACCAGTTAGCAGGTTTAGTATAATAAGCTCGAAATTTATTGCAGGCTGGATTTATGTGTTCCTTCTTGTTTTATTTATGGCTGTTTTGAGCTTAGGCCTGGGCTATATCTTTCTGGGAAAAGGCGATTTACTGGTTACAAATGATACTTTTAATATTTTTAATTCTGATGATGTTTTATGGCGATTTATGCTATCCTATTCATTCGGAATACTAAGTATGATAACTGTTGCCTCCTTATCAATATTATTATCAACTATTTTCGATAATTCAGTAACTGCAATACTTACATCACTGGCAATAGTTATAGTTCTTACCTTTTTATCAACATTTAATATTCCATTTATAAATGCCGTTAAACCGTTTTTGTTCACTACACAAATGGGTGGGTGGCAGTCGTTTTTTAGTTTTGAAATTGATTATAGCAGGATCATCTTACAATCGATAATACTTTTAGTTCATATTCTGGCATTCTATTTATTGAGTCTTTATATTTTTATCAGAAAAGATATTCTAACATAGTTTAGTATGGTAAACACTTTAAAAAAATATATAGTTTTTATTTTGATAATACTTTCAACGAATGTTATTGCTCAGGATATAGATCCTATGATTGTACTCGACTCTGCTCAAAATAAACTTAAAAATGTTAAATCCTATACTGCTGATGCAGAAATAGATGTGGATGTAGACTTTCTTAAAATGAAACCCAGACAAGCCAAAATTTCATATGAATATCCCAATAAACTTGATATCGATACCAAAGGTTTTGTGATGATACCAAAATATGGTTTCAGGCCATTTATGAAAACCTTAAACAGCGAAGATAATAGAGCAGTTTTTACAGGCATGGAAGAAATAAACGGTCATAATTGTTATGTTCTAACTTTGCTACCCCGCGAAGACAGTAAAGTAGTAATGCTGAAATTGTGGATTAGAAAAGAAGATTATTTAATTCAGAGAAGTGAAACATTTACAAGGCATTCAGGTAGTTTTTTAATCGATTCATTTTATGATAACAATATCCTCCCCAGTAAAATGATATTCCAATTCGAAACCAAAGGTATTAATATGCCCTGGAAGATAATTGGAAACACCATTGAGGTTGATAAAGCAAAACTAAATGATGAAGATATTAAAAGAGGAAGCGTTACAATAAAATTTACAAATTATTCTATTGTTTACGATAAATAATAGAGAGCATTATACGCTGGCTAAAAACGAATCCAGATTTTCAAATTTATTAGTATAATCAACCAGTGATCTGCGGATTACTTCGTGGGCTTCTTCAACTCCATAAGTATGACTTATTTCCACATTACTTTCCTGCCCGGGAAGATCTTTATAGGTAAGAAAATAATGTTGTAGTCGCAGCCTTACCATTTCGGGCAATTCACTAATATCTTTATATTGGCTGTAAACTGTATCATTAAATAAAACTGCAACTATCTTATCGTCGGCTTCATTTCCGTCTATCATTCGAAAGCCGCCAATTGGTCTGGCATCTACCAGAATATCACCATGGGTAATTTCCTTTTCAGTAAGTACGCAAATATCAATAGGGTCGCCATCACCTTGTATATCAGTTCTTCCGGTTTTTTCATTACAATAATCTGCAACCTTTTCTGAACTAAATGTTTGAGGAATAAAACCATAAAGTGCAGGTACAACATTTGAATATTTCTGAGGTCGATCGAGTTTGAGGTAACCTGATTTTTTGTCGACCTCATATTTTACAGTATCGGTAGGAACCATCTCAATATAACATGTAAGTACTTCGGGAGAACGAGGTCCGATGTCAACTCCATGCCAAGGATGTGATTTATATCTCAAGCCCATTAGTTTGCCAATGGGATCCATCAATTTATTAACCATAATTAGTTTAGTATTAGTTTTTTTGCAAAGATATTAATAAGCTGACAACGGAGTATTTTAATTTTAACTTATTGTTAATTTTATTTGTGATGCTCTATGTGAAAATGGCTTCTGCTAATAATTCTGTTTCATTATCTAAATGTTTGTTATCTACAATTAATAGGAACGCGCCTGCTTGCCGCAGGCAGGGATGACGCGGATTTAACGGATAGTCGCGGATTTGATTATTTATCGCCAAAACGAATCCGCGTTAATCCGCCTCATCCGTGTCATCCGTGTTCCTATCACTCAAAACATTTCCTATGATTTATGAAAATCGCATAATGAATTTTATTGCAATTCTATCGCTTTCCATTTGTAATCAGAAAACTCCATCATCTCAGTAAATCCCAAATTTCTTAAGTATTCCACTGTCTGTGGGAAGAGTTTGTCTATCTCATCCGCTTTATGGGCATCGGATGAAATAATAATGGGAATATTTTTATCCCTTACCATTTTTAAAGCATTATCATCGGGAAATAATTTATCGGAACGTTTTTTATAAAGACCTCTTGTGTTTATTTCCACTATTAAACCTTTTGTTTTGATGAGATCTACGGTTTCATCGATTAACTTTCTATACCAAACATCCTCATCAGTAAAAAACCTGTTTGCATTATGCATTTTTATTTTATCGAAATGACCTATTACATCAAACTGCTGTGTTTCAATCATTTGATTTGTTTGATGATAAAAAGTTTTAACGGCTTTTTTTATATCACCACCAAAAAAATCCTGCAGTCCCTGATCGTATATTTGCGGGTCGGGGCCATCGGTAAACCACAAAGGATTTTCTTTTGAAGAAGATACCAAATGCACCGAACCTATGAGGTAATCTGTTTTACATTTTGCTTTCCAATAATCGAAATCTTCTAAAATATGGGGAACAAAATCCATTTCCAGAGCACGATAAATCTCAAGTTTATCTGAAAATCTTTTCTTCAGAGAATATATTTCATCAATATAATTTTGAATATTTTCTTTTTTTAAAGAAAAAGGAGTATCAAAAGGAAGCGGAGAATGTTCTGTAAAACCAATGGCTGAAAAGTTCAATTCAATTGCTTTTTCCACATATTTCAAAGGTTCATCCTTACCGTCCGAGTAAATACTATGCTGATGAAGATTATATTTTGGCATAAAAAAATTTTGGCAAATCTACATAATCTAAAGTAGAAAAGAAATGTATAACATTGTGATTATCATTATTAATGCTCTTGTGATTTTTTATAGGTCCTATATGACAAATCAAATGTCAGTTTTCCTAATAAAGCAGTGTAAAAATTATTAAAACTGCTGCATTATTTATTTTATTATCCATTATGCCTTTTATGTTTTCTTGTTTATTTTTAAACATTATATGATACATATTTTTCGACAATTTTTAATAAAAAGATCTCAACCTTGAATCAAAATAATTACTATTTTTAAAGCAGTTAACTTTAAGAAAACAACACTATGAGAAAAATTAAAATCCATTACCTTATTTCGATTTTGTTTTTATGTTTTTAATGTCAAATGAATTAAAATCGCAGGTATTAATTGTTGATACAATATGTAATCAAGATTGTGAAATTTTGCCTTTTAATAATTATTACACTATACAAGGTTTAAAAGTTTCGGCAAGTGTATCACTGAACTCAGATTCAAGTTTAGTAAGAATAATATATATTGATGATAATAACTTTGAATGGCTATTATTAGAGTCTTTATCTATTTTTGAGGACAGTTTAAATATTAATTATTCAAAGTATTAATAAATGAAAACTCTACTTATTTTAATTTTCTTTATTTCTTTAAACTCAACAAGTTATTGTCAAGAATATTTTAATGAGAGATTTGGTTTTGGCATGGAAGATGCCCCCGATAGTGGGAATAATGTACTTGAAATTGAGGATGGATATATCATTAGTGGAGGTACAGGCGGTTTTAATCCATCAAATGGGCAACGCTTCGCAATTGCTAAATTTAGTTTTGATGGAGAGTTAATATTTAGCAAATCCTGGGGAGATAGTCTATCAATTTGGTATTCTGAAGCTAGATGTTCT
>JBFFLX010000072.1:0-16619 GCA_041554435.1 Bacteroidales bacterium | reverse complement strand
GATAAGGCGGGGTGGTATAATCTTATTTGAGGGATAGGAACATGTTTAATAGGAACACGCCTACCTGCGGCAGGCAGTGATGACGCGGATACTACGGACCTGCCTGACGGCGAGGCAGGTTTACGCGGATTCGTTACGTTTACAAAAATTAATATTGCTGTACTATTCACATTTGAATAAGAACAAGATTCGTTTTATTTATAATAAATCAGATCTGCGATTATCCGCTTAAATCCGTGTATCTTGACCTGCAAGGGCAAGATCAGCGTTCCTATTTAAATCGTAGAATATTTATAGAATAGATATTTTAAAAGGAAAGTGTTTAGTAGTAAAGAGAAATGAATTCTAGATAGGAACGCGGATTCGTTATATTTACAAAAATTAATATTTCTGTACTATTCACATTTTATTAAGAAAAAGATTCGTGATTTTATAATAAATCAGATCTGCGATTATCCGCTTAAATCCGTGTATCTTGACCTGCAAGGCAAGATCAGCGTTCCTATAAAAAGCGTATCTTTGAACAAACATAAACTCAAAACCCATGCTATACCAACATCTCACAGACATAATTCTAAAATCATTTTTCAAAGTTTATAATTCACTTGGCTTTGGATTTCTGGAAAAAGTATATGAAAACGCATTGATAATTGAATTGAGATGTCAAGGTTTGAAGTGTTCTCAACAGCAGCACATTGATGTTTACTATGAAGAAACAAAAGTAGGTAGTTATTTTGCTGATATTTGTGTGGAAGAGAAAATAATTATTGAATTAAAGGCTGCCGAAGGCTTAATTGAAGAACATGAATATCAATTACTTAACTATTTGAAGGCCACTGATATTGAAGTTGGATTATTGCTAAATTTTGGTAAATCTCCTCAGTTTAAAAGAAAGGTGTTTAGTAATAAAGAGAAATGAATTTAAGATAAGAACGCGCCTACCTGCGGCAGGCAGGTTTATGCGGATTCGTTACGTTTACAAAAATTAATATTGCTGTACTATTCACATTTTAATAAGAACAAGATTCGTTTTATTTATAATAAATCAGATCTGCGATTATCCGCTTAAATCCGTGTATCTTGACCTGCAAGGTCAAGATCAGCGTTCCCATTTAATTCGTAGAATATTAACAAAATAGATATTTAATTTTACCCTATACTAGTATTTCAAAAATTGTAATTTTACTGAAAAATTTTTATGATTAATAAAAGAGATATTTATTATTCAATGGGGCCTGCCACCAGGCGGCTTTTCCGTCGATTATATTACTTCCCTGTAGATATTATTGAGAAAATAAGTGGCAAACGGCACCCCATGGCTCCACCTAAAGGAAGGGTTTTTATTGGTTCAGGTGATTTTATAAAACAAGGCCAGGGCATATTAAAACAATTTAAGGATTATGGCGGCTTAAAACCAAATCACAGGGTGCTAGATATAGGCTGCGGCATTGGTCGTTTAGCAGTTCCTTTGGTTGATTTTCTGGATGATAAACAAGGCTCTTATGAAGGATTCGATATAGTAAAATCCGGTATCGATTGGTGTAAAAAAAATATCCAATCGAAGCATCCTAATTTTAACTTTATACATATCGATTTAAGAAATGACCTTTATAATCTGAAGACAGATAAAAACGCTAATAATTTTGTTTTTCCTTATGAAGATGATGAGTTTGATTTTGCTTTTTTAACTTCGGTTTTTACTCATATGATGCCTGAGGATGTGAGCGCATACCTCGAACAAATTAGCAGGGTACTAAAAAAAGGAGGTGTTTGTTTCGCTACATTTTTTGTGATAAATGAAGAGTCGGATGAATTAATGAAAATTAATGATGTAATAAAATTCGACCATAAATTTGAAAATTACTATCTGCATAATGCTAAAGTAAAAGAGGCAAATGTAGCTTTCGACGAATCTTATCTTGATGAATTAATAAATAAACACGGACTCAAAATATCAAAAAAACATTTTGGCTATTGGCCCGGAAGGCCCAAGGATAAATGTGTTGATTTTCAGGATATTTATATATTGGAGAAATAAAGATTGAAAGAAAATTGTCATTTAACCACCAAAATCAACCTGCCCCTTGCAACTTGCAACTTTTTCAACTATTACTCTAATCTTTTCACTATCAATTACTCGTTTTTCAAATTCCGGGATTTGTGGCATTCCTCCCATGAAAATATTCTCCCTACGGAATTCCATAGGGCTATCAAGACTTATTCTTTCACTTACATGATATTCTTTGGCTCCTGTTTTTTCAATAATTTCAAGAATGTTATTTGCCCTGATTCCCGAACCGGGCATTATAATTATTCTGTCGCCAGCCATTTTCACAAGACTCGCCAGATTATCAACACCATCGATTGCCTTATTTTTTATTCCCGAAGTCAGTAATCTATCTGCTCCTGTTTCAATAATTTCTTCCAAAGCCTTTTCAGGATCTTTGCACATATCGTAAGCCCTGTGAAAAGTAGCACTCATAGGTTTTGCCAGTTCAATAATTTCTTTGGTGAGCTTAGTATCAATATTCCCGTCAGGAAGCAAAAAACCTATAACTACTCCATCAACACCAATTTCTTTACAAAATAAAATATCCCTTTTTATGATTTCTATTTCATCTGGAGAATAAACAAAATCGCCACCACGCGGGCGGATAAGAACATTTAATTTGATGTGAAGTTTTTTACGGGCAAGGCTAATTTCTCCCATGGAGGGAGTTGTTCCGCCTTCATAAAGATTAGAACAAAGTTCCACACGATGAGCGCCTCCTTTCTGTGCGTTTAATGCACTTTCCAGGGAATTACAACAAACTTCAATCCTGATGGATTTCATCTTTATATCAAATCTGCCAATTTACCGGCTTTATTAACCTTCACTCCTTTTTCGGTATTTTGAAGAGTACAGGCCTCATTATAAAGATCATGCTCTAAAAATAAAACATAATCGTTTTCCAGAGCTTCTGCATAAAAACGCTCACGGTCTTTCAGCGTAAGTAAAGGACGTGTATCATAAGCCATCACCCATGGCATAGGTATATGTGCTGTTGACGGCATTAAGTCGGCCATAAAAACAACAGTTTTGCCATTGTATTTAATGTGTGGTATAACCTGACCTTCTGTATGTCCATTATATAATTTGAACTCTATATTTGGAATATACTCTCCCTCATCTGCCACCAGATTTAGTCTGCCACTTTCTTCAATGGGATGAATATTTTCCCTTAAAAAGGATGCCTTTTCTCTTCTATTTGGGTTAGTTGCCCATTCATATTGCTGCTTACTTGTCCAGTAAGTTGCATTGGGAAAAGTAAGTTCGAAGCCGCTATTATCATCATTCCACCTAACGCTTCCACCACAGTGGTCGAAATGCATATGAGTTAAAATTACATCTGTAATATCTTCAAAAGAATATCCTGCTTTGGCAAGAGATTTTGAAAGAGTATCATCACCATTGAGGTAATAATGTTTAAGCCATTTTTCGTCTTGCTTTTCACCTATACCATTGTCTATCAGTATCTTGCGGTCACCATCAACGACCAATAAGCAGCGCATTGCCCAGTTACACAGGTTGTTTTCATCGCTGGGATAAAATTTATTCCAAAGTACTTTTGGTACAACGCCAAACATAGCACCGCCATCTAATTTTAAGTTACCAGTTTCTATGGGAAATAGTTTCATTGCTTTTAATTTTGATGGCAAAAGTAAGAAAAACAATTATTCGGCATGAATGATGAATGATGAATGTTGAATTGGGCTTTGCTTTCAGAAACGGAGTGTAGGAGGAGTTGTCATTGTTGTCATTGTTGTCATTGTTGTCATTGTTGTCAGGGTTGTCAGGGTTGTCAGGGTTGTCAGGGTTGTCAGGGTTGATTTAGTTTTAACGTACTCATTGTCATTTCTAAATTCAAATCTTTATTTTTCACTTTTAGTTTTTAACTGTTCACTACTCCCTCTGATCTATTTATCCAATTATATTATGAACTTCTGAACCTCAAAACCTCAACAGGTGCATCAGTAAACATTACCAATACACCTGCAGATTAACAATTAAATAATTATTATAAAAAAAACTTCATCCATAAATGGAGGTTGTTCATTCGTATTTTATTAGGCTATTTTTATTTTAACCCAACAGGCATACCTTCTGCCTTTGATTTTCCGTACACTTCCGGATTCAGGTACTTTCCTTTTTCAACACCTCTTTTTTGCATTACTGGATCAATTCTGTTTTGCTGTGCCCATTTGTCATTTCTTATACCGGTTACCTGCCAACTAACCTCGATATTGGGTTTATCCGTCATAATGGTGAACTTATTTTCACTGATTTTTTCTTTGACGATTGCCTGTGCAAACTCACCCAAAACTGTTAATTGATAACGGAAATCGATGTTTTCTGCCTCAAAATAATCCGGAAGTTCAACCACGGCTAAACCATTATTATCGGTAGTGATATTTCCATTATAAATATTCATCATATCAGGACTTTCTACGAAACTATGAATTAAATATTTATTTTCAGGATCCATGGGGTGGTCTATTTTAAAACTTCCTCCTGATTTTGAAAGGGTTCCGCTAATATGTACGTCACCTACAAAATATCCTGCATAGTTCCCAACATCTGCTGTACCTTGGTCATCGCCATAAACAGAAATGCTATAATTGGAGCCTGCTTGTCCAAATGCAGCACCATATATGCCATAATTATTTGTAGTTCCGCCTCCACCTTCGCCAAAGATGCCCATATTATAGAAACTTGTTGTAGAGTTACCATGTCCTAATACACCATAAGAAATATCGCCTGTATTATTATCAGAAAATCCTGCAATTGCAGGAGATAAATATTGGGTAGGACTATACATACTTCCTAAATCACTCCCCAAAACCCCAACATCATTTGTAAGAACAGAGTGAAGTCTCACCAATGGGGAAGTTGTACCAACGCCAACATAACCATTATGATCTATAGTCATTTTTGAAGTATAAGTAGCAGGCCCTCCCATACGTGTAAAGAAATTTAAAGAACTATAGGCCTGATTTGTACCATCACTTCTGGAGGCTTCTATTTTAGCAAGATCATAATTAACACCATTTGCCCAGTTGAAGAATTCGATTTTGCCTAAAACACCACCATTAGTTGCATCCGATCCTCTGAATTCGAGTATCGCAGGATGTTCATCAGCACCACCTGCATCTGCAGCATTAATAGTAAGTATTTTTGCATCAGCAGGATTTGTTCCATAGCCAGGTGTTTCTGTGCCAACGCCAACATTTCCTGTCAAGAAATAAATATCATCCCCATTTTGTTCCCAAAAAGAAGTACCTCCGGGAAGGGTAACAGTATTACCATCGCTTATGCTAAGATCGTTGCCGCTGACAGAAAGTTCCTGAAATTCGTTGGTTGGATCTGCATCATCATCATCATTATTTTCTACATTAGTTGCATATAGGGCATAAGGAACACTCAATAGTTGTGTAGTTCCCATATCTATAAATGAACTGCCACCCTCAGGGTCTACTTCAATTTTTATATAATGGTAAGAATCTCCCCAGTTGGCAGCAATAGGGGTGTCTTCTCCCAGTTGAACTGTAAATAAACCAAAATCATCGGTATTCACATTTTGAGTTTCCTGCCAAATTACAAAACCCATCGGCCCATCAAGAATTGATGCCCTTAAGGTAATTGATTGATTAGTAATAGGTTCCCCGGCAGCATCGCGGGCAAGTGCCTGGAAATCAATTTTAGCAGGTGATTGAGCCATTAGTAAAGTGCTACAGAGCACTATGATAATTGTTAGTATTGTGTTTTGCTTTTTCATAGGTATTGTTTTTTTAGTGATTTTAATAGTGAATTAATTTGCTTGTAATTTCATCCTTAATCATTTTAGTACTGGTTTTCATTTTCAGATAATATATTCCATGCGGCAAAACCGACATGTCGATTTTATATTCTAAACTACCTGAAAATGTAAAACTTTGTTCATAGCTTATTCTGCCATAACTATCAATAAGCAATAAGTTAACTTCTGTTTGTTCCTGCTTACTCATTTTTATGTACAAAAAATCAGAACACGGATTAGGGAAGATTTTAAGTGGGTTAGTATGTTGTTCTACTATGCTGGTAGACACCAAATCTGATTGTTGAAATCCGATACATAGTGTTGTTCCACCATTAGCGTGAGTTCCCGCCAAACCTGCCTGTCCTATCGTCCATGATAAGTCAAGAGTAGACGCTTGAGATTGCCCCCCGCTGGTTGAAACTATCTGTCGCGAAAGTTCCTGGGAGGAAACAACCATTGTAGCCAAAGCAAAACAAATGGTTGCTATTTGTTTAAGATAATTCATAAAATAGGTATTTGTTAATATGTTTGTTTAAAGTGTTTGTTTTAAACTACATATGTAGTTTTTGCTTGTTGAACACCAAAGTTAATACTAATTGGAAGGAAAGTCAAGAGTTTATTGTGTTCATAGAGTGCCTAGGGTTAAAAGTTATAAGTGCCTAAAGTTATAAGTGCACTAAAGTTAAAAGTAATAACCAAAACGAACCTGTAACTTGGGTCATGCAACCCTGCCTCGCCGGCAGGCAGGATGCAACACTTTTAAGTGCCTAAAGTTCATCGAGTGCCTTGAGTTCATAGAGTTCATAGAGTGCCTTGAGTTCATAGAGTTCATAGAGTTATGAGTTAAGAGGTAATACTAAAAGTTAATTAAATTTAGTCTAGTAATCACCCATGACCAACCAATGTCTAATGACCACCAATGACCAGTGACTAATGACCAATGTCCAATGTCCAATGTCTAATGACCAGTGACTAATGACCAGTGACTAATGACCAGTGACTAATGACCAGTGACTAATGACCAGAGACCAATGACCAGTGTCCAATGACCAATTACCAATGACCAGTGTCCAATGACCAGCAACATCAAATATTCTTCAAAGCAAATTCCCAGGCACCTTTAGAAACTGCCTGAGATGTTCCAAGAGTGCTTATTCCAACACCTACTTTTTTAACAGGAAAATAATTTACAGTTTTTTCTGAGAAAGGAATGTTAAGCTGAACGCTTTCGTTTTCAATAAAATCGGCCAAACATTGTGGATTATGAAGGTTATAAGAATATGTTTCCAATCGCTGAAAACTTCCTCCACCAACTTTTTCAAATTTGGAATTCATGGTGTCGACAGCGGTTTGCAAAAACATATCGTAAGCTCCTGAAAGTCCTCCTCCAATAACCACCAAACTATCGCTTATGGTAACAGAGTTGGCAATACTTTCACCAAGGACCTTTCCAAAATACTTCCATGCTTCTATTGCTGCTTCTTTATTTCCTTTACGTTGTCCCTTTGCAATTTTATAAATTTCGAATGGTGCAGGGGTGTTTTCTTTATCACAATGTGCAAATTTTCCATAAAGACGCTTTATTCCTCTTATGCTTAAAATTTCTTCCACACTATGTTTGAAATTAAATGGATCCGACAAACGATTTACTTCGCCTCCGGCGGAATTATCTCCTATCCACATATTTGAATTACTTACTAAACCTCCTCCAAAGCCGGTACCTAAAGTAAGTCCCAAAAGATTTTTATATTGTTTTGGATTTCCTGCCTCTTTGAGTTGTTGGTTAGTTTTGGGAAGTAGTCCCGCGACTGCCTCACCTAATGTAAACAAATCGCCGTCGTTATTAATATATGCTGGAATACCAAACTCATTTTCAAGCATTTGCTTCAGTGGTACTCCGCCTCTGAAAAAAGGTAAATTTTCTAAATCTCCTATAATTCCGGCTTCATAATCTGCGGGACCGGGAAAACAAAAACTAATTGCATCAGCAGTTCCTCCAATTGAGTTTAATACTTCTCTGAATCCAAAAATTAACTTCTTTAAAAACTCATCCAAATCCTGAGATGCAGTATTTATTGCATATTCCTTGATAATTTCACCGGCCTTAATTCCTGAAAAAACAAGGTTGGTACCACCCGCATCCAGACTTAATATTTTTGTTTCTGAAGTATTCATTTTGACAATGTTTGAAATACAAAACTAAAAATTAAAAGTTAAAAATGAAGAATGAAAAATGAGGTGTGAACGATTAACTATAAAGTGCCTGGAGTTAAAAATTATTAGTTTATGATTCCATAAGTTATTAGTGCTTAAACGGGCAAGCCTGCGTTGATTTTGTTTTTAATGGGAACACGCCTGCCATCCGTAGGCAGTTGCGTTCCTATTAATATCGAAATGTAAAAGACCAGTACATCCTCGGGATAATTGCACGCCTGATCACCAGTCGCCAGTCTCCAGTCTCCAGTCGCCAGTCGCCAGTCATCAGTCACCAGTCGCCAGTCATCAGTCGCCAGTCATTATTGAATTTTAGCCATCTTCTGTCTAAATGTTCCTTTATTGGTATGGATTTCATATAGATAAAATCCCGGTGGCAGACTATTGCCTCCATCATCTTTACCATCCCAAATATAATTATGTTCGCCAGAGGATAAATTTCCTTCATACAACAACTTGACTCTTTTACCACTTAAATCAATAACATCCAGAACTACATTTGATTTTTCCTGTAGATTAAAACTAATTGTAGTTTGGCTTGTAAAAGGATTGGGATAATTTTTTGAAAATACCGAAGACTCAATATCCTGGTTTTCATCGATATCCACATAAATCAGAATACCCCCTGAATAACAGACAAGTTTTCCGTCTCTACCGCCAACAACCATTTCCATAGATGCATCCCTTACAATATCGGGTATAGAATTAATAGCATCAACAGGAGTGGAATAATTGAAAGTTTTGATTTCGTCGCCGTTTACACCATCTAAAAAATAGCAATAATTATTGCTAAAGAGAGTTCCTACAATAACATCATTAATGCTGTCGCCTGTAATATCGTCTATGGGAGCCACATTCCATGCCTTATCGACTAAGTTTGTCGACCACACAAATCCTCCATTAAATCCATCAATAACAACCGCTAGTTGATAGCTGGATGCCGGAAGTATATCTAAATAACCATCATTATTTACATCTTCTAGTTGATCAAAACGTAGTATTAATGAACTGCCCATATAACCATGATAAAGTTCAGTATTGGATACGGGATCGATAAAATAATAGTTTCCTCCAAAATCGCCTACTACAACATCCTTAACATTGTCGCCGGTAATATCGTCGAGTTGGGCGAGGGCCCATACCGAAGAGCCGGAGGTTACTTTGCTCCATAACATTGATCCGGTACTACCGTCTATGGCAATAACTCGGCCCGAAGTTTCATCGGCAGTTGAAGTTCCGCCCAGGGCATCGGGTTGTCCGTCGCCATTGCAATCTTCTATACCTTTAACTGAGAAAACAGGACCGAAGGAAGCATATTCCCAAATTGATAAACCTGTCATTAAGTCAAGACAATAAACACGTTTAGGCCCCTGATCCTGACTATCATCACCAGTTGCTGCGAGCACATCAGGATATTGATCATCATTATAGTCGAAACTTACATCTATATCGTAAACCCAGCCACCATCGCCATATTCATCGGTATTATGCGTCCATAAAGGATGGCCGGTTTTTCCCGACAAGGCTCTTATTGACCTGTCGCCACCTGTAGTTCCAACAATAACATCTTCATAACCATCACCATTAATATCAGGAACAATTTCCAATGCCGGTTGATCGTAAACATTACCGGAATATATTTCAGTTTCCCACATAAGGTCGGCAACACCCGAAGAGTTTCCATTGAAACATCTTACGTAATTATCTTCAGAACAAACAATTACGTCGGCAACTGTATCTCCGGTTATGTCTTGTATTGGGGCTATTGCCTTAGGACTTTGGTCGTAAGAGCCGGTAATATAATAATGCCATAACTCATCTCCTACAGGATAATTCTTACTTATACTATGCCCGGTGAGGGCTACAAATGCCGGATTGTTGGCGGTATCATTTGATGTTATTTCAATTTCTCCGTCATAAGTTGAGGGCTTGTTAGGATTAAACCAAATACCTACTTTAATAGTGTCGAGAGTTGAAATATTCATAGGTAATACTGTAGCATCACTAACAATATATTCAGATATATCAGTTACAATATCCGACACATTTAAGTCGGCATCACCAATATTTACCAATTCCAAAAACCATCTTGTATAAGCAAACAGTCGTACTTCGCCATAATCGTGGCTATCGTTGAGAACAACCAAAGAAGGACCGGAATTAACTCCATGACCAAAAAGCATAACATCCACTCCCGGATTAATCGGGTCGGACGACATTATTGTAACTGCAGTTTCCAGAGGTTCAACGGCAGTAGGTGTGTACTTTATTGGGATTAACATCGATGATCCGGAACTAATAGTTTGAGGAAATCCAATGGTTACCGATATGGGTTCGCCTGAAGGAATATCCACACCATTTATTACCAAATCGTCGGTACCTGTATTTTGAACCAGCATTTGCCATGTTTCGGAACTGCCAATAGTAACATATCCATAATCGTGAGAGTCGACAGGGATATTAATTTCAGGGGTTCCTGTGCCTGTAAGACTAACTTTATAGAGAGTACTGGGAGACGATAATGGCCCATCCACATACCATATATAAGTTCCATCGTACACAATTCCCGAGGGTTTAATATTTTCTGCAGCATGGGTTTCCAAAATATTACCCGACTGGTCGGTTTTGTAAATAGTATTTGAGTTATAATCAACCATCCATAAATTAGTGCCGTGCTTACAAATATCCCATATCTGTTCGTCGGGAGCTGTAAACTGACTTAATATAGTGCCTGTACTGTTAACTTTATATATTGTTCCCGGATCGGGATAATAAGTTCCTACCCAAAAGTTTCCTCCGTCGTATGCAATTCCACTCATATAATGGTCGGGAAGGTTGAATGAAGTGGGACTGCTTCCTGAAAGCGTAAGTTCAATAGCCTCTGCGGGAATTGACGGATTGGTAACATGGTCGGTAGTCCACAATTCTGAGCCATCCCATGTAAGACCATAACAGTCGCCAATGGAACTGTTTATAAACTGAATGGTTGCTTGTCCGGTGGCAGGGTTAAACTTATAGAAATGATCGCCATCGGAGCCATAAATCCCATAATAAATAAAGGAGCCATCCCAGGCTAAACCTGAAGCCTTGCCGGGAATTACCCATGATTGTACTATGGACCATTCATTAACTTCCCTCTGCTGATCGGGAGCCTGAGAAAAGGCCTGCAAAGTAAAAACAACAATAAATAAACTGAGTATAATTTTTTTCATGAGCATAGTTTTTATTTGTACTACTTTAATAATGAAACAGAAAAACTGATATCAATTATTTACTCACAAAGTTAATTAAAAGACTGAAAAAATGAAATGTCAAATCATTAAACAGTGAAAATCAGTTTATAATAAAGTTATTACTAAAAACTATCAATGTGCTTCCAACCAGTTATTTCCAGTATTGGTATCCACAACCACCGGTACATCCAGTTTTATGGCATTTTTCATTTTTTCGATAACCACGGCTTTTAACTCATCCAGTTCGTCGAAATGAGTATCAAAAACCAGTTCGTCATGTACCTGCAATATCATTTTCGAACGCATTTTTAATTTTTCCATTTCTTTAAAAATGTCGATCATGGCTATTTTTATCATGTCGGCAGAAGAGCCCTGAATGGGAGCGTTAATAGCATTTCGCTCAGCGAAACCTCTCACCACCGCATTGCCCGAATTAATATCTTTTAGATATCGTCGACGGCCCATAATTGTTTCCACATATCCATGCTGACGGGCAAATTCGATGGATTGATCCATATATTTTTTTACTCCTGAATATTGCTCGAAATAATTGTCGATTATCTCTTTCGCTTCCTTACGGGAAATGTTTATTCGCTCCGACAAGCCAAAGGCCGAAATCCCGTACACCAAACCGAAGTTCACTGTTTTGGCATTTCTTCGCATATCCTTATCAACTTCATCCAAAGGAATACCATATACTTTTGATGCCGTAGCCGTATGAATGTCGAGTCCCTGGTTAAAGGCTTCGAGCATATTTTTATCCTTGCTTAAATGAGCTATGATTCTCAGTTCAACCTGAGAATAGTCGGCGGCAAATAAAGTATAATCCTTATTTCTTGGAACGAAGGCTTTCCTGATTCCCCTCCCCCTTTCGGTACGAATTGGAATATTTTGCAAGTTAGGATTATTGGAGCTCAATCGCCCGGTTGCTGCAACTGCCTGATTATATGATGTGTGTATTCTGTTGTCGCGAGGGTTTACCAATAATGGCAGGGCATCAACATAAGTTGATTTAAGTTTTGATAAAGAACGAAACTCTAAAATTTTTGAAACAACAGGATGCTTCTTCTCCAAACGAACAAGAATTTCTTCACCGGTGGAGTACTGACCGGATTTTGTTTTTTTTGGCTTGTCAGTAACCTTTAGTTTTTCGAATAAAACAATTCCCAATTGCTTGGGCGATGCTATATTGAATTTCTCTCCGGTTATTTCATAAATCTCATCTTCGGTTTTTTTAATGTCGTTTACCAAATCCTCGCTAAAGGAGTGAAGTGTTTCCACATCCAGGTTTACACCTTCGGCCTCCATACTTGCCAAAACAGGAATAAGCGGTGTTTCAATATCATTAAAAAGTTTTTGAGTAAGATTATCTTTTAGCATGGGCTCGAAAACCTCTTTCAACTGCAGAGTAATGTCAGCATCTTCGGCAGCATATTCCTTTGCCTTTTCTATTTCGATATCACGCATGCTAAGTTGATTTTTACCCTTTTTTCCTATCAAACTTTCTATGGAAACTGGTTTATAATTTAAGTAGGTTTCGGCCAGATAATCCATATTATGTCTCAAATCGGGTTGAAGAAGATAATGAGCCAGCATGGTGTCGAAGAGTTTTCCCTTCACATCAATATCGTACCATTTTAAAACCGAAATATCATATTTTAGGTTCTGGCCGATCTTTTCAATTTTCTCATCTTCCAGAATTGGTTTAAAAACTGAAGTGTATTTTAATGCCTCATTATATTTTTCAGGAACAGCAACATACCATGCTTCGTGCGCTTTTATGGCGAATGAAATTCCAACAAGTTCCGAATTATTTGCATCCAGACCAGTGGTTTCAGTATCGAAACAAAATGATTTTTCTATTTTTAATTTTTCACAAAGTTCTTTTGCCTTATCCAAACTATCTATTAAATGGTAAGTATGCTCCACCTCAGCAATGGTTTTCATCTCCTCGGGCATCATTTTTTCTTCGGCTTCTGCCTCAGCGGCAGCAAATAAATCCCCTTGTACTACTTTTGATGTTTCTTCGGCATTTTCTATGGACTGATTGGTGAAAAAGCGTTTACCGAAATTCCTGAATTCCAATTCCTCAAAAAGTTCTTTCAAAAACTCTTCATTGGGCTCATTTAAAACTAGTTCTTCTTCTTCAAACTCTATTGGTACGTCGAGCATAATGGTGGCCAGTTGTTTTGATACAAGTCCCTGCTCAGCAAAATTTTCTACATTTTCCTTTTGTTTTCCTTTGAGGTCATCGGTATTTTTGATGAGTTCTTCTATGGAACCATATTTATCCAATAATTTTATAGCTGTTTTTTCACCAATTCCGGGTATGCCGGGAATATTGTCTGAGGTATCACCCCAAAGCCCTAACAAATCAATCATTTGTAAAGGGTTCTTCAAGCTATATCGTTCACAAACTTCCTTTGGACCCCACACTTCGGCTTTATTACCCATGCGTGCCGGTTTATACATAAAAATATTCTCTGAAACCAATTGTCCGAAATCCTTATCGGGAGTCATCATATAAGTTGTAAAACCTGCTTTTTCGGCCTTTTTGGCGAGAGTACCTATTACATCATCGGCTTCATAGCCATCAACTTTAAGTATAGGTATATTAAAGCCTTTTATTAGTTCGACCACCCATGGAATTGATGCCGACAAATCCTCGGGCATTTTCTCACGATTGGCTTTATATTCGGCATAACCTTCCTGCCTGATTGTTTGGGCCATAGTGTCGAAAGCAACACCAATATGAGTAGGCTTTTGATTTTTTAATACATCGAGCAGGGTATTGGCAAAACCTAAAACGGCAGATGTGTTTAGTCCCTTTGAGTTTATACGCGGATTTTTGCTGAATGCGAAATATGAGCGATAAATCAATGCCATGGCATCCAGTAAAAAAAGAGTTTTCTTTTCCTTCATGTAATTTTATTTGAGCACAAATTTAGGAAAAAGGGCGTAGGTATGGTGAAGTTCATCGAGTTCGTTGAGTGCGCTTGAGTTCATAGAGTTCATCGAGTGCGCTAAAGTTAAATTGCCTTAAGTTATGAATGATGAGATTAAAAAGATCAGAAGATTAGAGGACCAAAACATCATTTTGATGTGACCTATTCACTATTCACCAATGACTAATTACTAATTTGCAGGTCCCCCATTTCTTGATTTTTGATACCTTTGAGAAATGATTATGTAAAAATCAACCACTATGAAAAACATTTTACACAAAAAAACCCCTTTTAGATATATATTGAAACTGGATAATTCTTATACGATATTATTTATTCTTTTATTATTGATACTTACATCTTGTAATAATAAAGATCAGGTACTAATACCAGTTACACCTAATGTTTCATTCCCTTTGCTGGTTCAAAAACATGATCAATACTATAGTTTAGAAAATGATTGCAGGTCAATTGAAATTGTTTTTAGCGATAATATACTAAGCGGCTCAATGGATGCGGCAATTGATTTTACTGATAAAAATGGAAGCCTAAAGGGTAATTATCAACTTGTTAATGACGGTAAAATTATCTTTTTAAGGCTTAATGAAGGGTATAATCTTAGAGGTGGATGGAAATATGATCTTAATATTGATGAGAGTATTTTATTATTGGGTGATAAGCCCGCAAAAGGCTCACAGAAATTTGAATTCAGAACCAATTCTAAAAATCTTCATGAAGAACTAACATCTGTAACGGGCGATACAACAGAACGCACTCTCATAGCATGTATAAGCGATATTCACTGTGGTGATGTGCGCGCTACCAATCATAATTACTCGTGGTTTGAAAAAAATGCTGAGGCTCTCACAAAATTTCTTGTCTATGTAGAAAATCATCCTCGTATAAAACAACTTGTTATTTTGGGCGATTTGTTTGATGAGTGGATGGTACCCTATTACAGCAAACCATTTGATAATGAGGTAAATATTACAAATTCAAAAGAGTACTTTAAAGCAATTTCACAAAACCCTGTTAATAAACCAATATTTGATAAACTTTCGGAAATCAGCACTGGCGGCCTAATTGATGTTATTTATGTTCCTGGAAATCATGATATGCTGGTAACACAAGATGTTATTACAGATTTAATTCCAAACGCAATTTGGAAAAGTGATGCGTTGGGCTTAGGTAAGTACAATCCGGTAGATAAAATACTTATGGAGCACGGGCACCGATACGATTTTTTTAATTGTCCGCAGCCTCTTATAAACGAAGGTCAAATATTGCCACCGGGTTATTTTGTAACAAGGCTATATGCATCGGGATTAGCATCCAGAAATAATTCGGATAAAAATAGTCGAGCAGTAGGCAGCGATATAGAATTTGTAACTGCATGGACTGCGGCTTTTGGCTATACTATAGCGTATTTTAACATGGATCCAGATACAATTCCAATGGACTCTTCCATGGTTAAAATGTCAGGTATTGATGGATATACAAATGATATGAGTTTCAATGGAGCCCTCAATATGTATGATGCGGATATTGAAGAATTGTGGAAGCAAACACAGGAGGTTAATATGGTGCCGAACACACTCAGCGTTTTTCTTGGATTACTTAATGGAACTAAACTTTATGGCGCTGCCTTATTTGAATATTTAACCAACTATTTTGCCAAAGATCAGCCTAAAATTGTGGCCTTTGGCCATTCTCACAAACCGGAAATAAAAGTATTTCCCCTTGAAAAACACTATACAGGAATATATGCTAATTCGGGTTCATGGATTGATCCTGATCAGTCGAAATACAAGACAAGAACTTTTTTAATAATCGAACCGGCAAAGTGGTCAGACTCTGAAATTGATGTGGTTTCTCTATATCAATTCAATAAGGATAGCGAAAATAATCCTGATGATTATAAACCGTATTTAATTAGTGAGGAAAGTATTAAGGATTAGTTATTGCAAATGCATAAAGTTACAAGTGCGCTAAAGTGCCTAAAGTTCATAGAGTTCATAGAGTTAAAAGTGACTAAAGTTATAAGTTGCAACGAACTCGTAACTCGCAACTCGCAACAAATAAAAAGTGACTAAAGTTATAAGTTAAAAGTGCCTAAAGTTAAAAGTTATGAATTATAAGTTGAAGAAACTGATTTGTATGCATAATCGAAATCTATGAGTGTGAAATAGTTCTCAGAGTTGTCGTTGTTTTCATTGTTGTCATTGTTGTCATTGTTGTCATTGTTGTCGTTGTTGTCGTTGTTGTCGTTGTTGTCGTTGTTGTCGTTGTTGTCGGGTTGTTTTGTTTTAGCCCCCTATAAAGTTAGACAGCGATTAGTATTTTAAATTACTAATTTTATGCTTTTAAAGAAAGAAATGACACGCCGGAGT
>JBFFLX010000071.1:0-16667 GCA_041554435.1 Bacteroidales bacterium | reverse complement strand
TGCCATAAATATAGTGAAATTCTTATACGGATGAACCAGAACTTTAAAGTATATCATCATTGTAATGCTTAGATTCTACTTTAAAAAGCATGTTGCTAACTTATTTGATTAAAGAAAGTGTCCTGTCAGGCACCCCAAAAGCTTTTAAGGTACCCCAAAATTTTAAAAGAAATAAAATCACGTTATGCAGAACAAAAATTAAATTTTATCAGAAAATGACTTGTTGGATGCAGCATAACTTTGACTAAATTTCGGTAAAGAATAAACTCACAGGAGAAGCTTATATGGGAGCAACCAAGAGCCTACAATATAAATCAAATCATTCCAAATGTGGTTCTAGAGGTGATCGAAGTCAATTTCAACAAGCGTTAAACGTTAGCAAAAATTGAGCTCCAGAGAGATTGTCAAAGCAAGGATATTTTTAATATATTTAACGCTATCATGATAGCGTTTTTTTAAATTTTTAATAGTTTTTGGTGGTTCTATTTTAGTTCCTTATCAGAAATATATTTGGTGGCCGTTTTTCCATTATGCTTTTTAAATATGTAATTGAAATGAGTATAGCTATTTATTCCAACGGCATCCATGACTTCTTGTATTCGATCACAACCTTCATCAAACATTTTTGCGGCATATTGCATTTTTATATTATTAATAAAGGATGTTGTTGTTTGTCCCAATAATGCTTTCAATTTTCGATGAAGTTGCATTCTGCTAAGTCCAATTTCAGCTGCAAAATCCTTTGTGGAAAAGTCTGGATTGCTAATATTATCTTCAATTATTTTTGAAATTTTTGAAATAAGTTTCTGGTCATATGGTGAATAGTGGTTTTTTACTTCGATTGTAATATTTTGTGCAATTAAAAATGCTCTAAACTTGTTTCTAGTATTTAAAATATTTGTGATTTTTTGATTAAGTGATTGAGTATTAAAGGGTTTTGTAATATAATCCCACGCACCAGCTTCAAGCCCTATGTTGATATGTTCTTCTGCTGTTTTAGCAGTTAGTAAAAGAATAGGTATATGCGACGTTTTAATATTGTTTTTAAGCTCTTTGCACATTTCTATACCATCAATTTCGGGCATCATAATATCACTTACAATAATATCAGGAAGGTGGTTAACTGCTTTTCCAATTCCTTCAAGACCATTAGCTGCCTCTATTATTTTATAATGAGATTTTAGACTATTTTTTAGATAGGCGCGTAAATCATGATCATCTTCAACAATCAAAATACTCTCTAGTTTTTCTGAAGTTTCGTTTTTTGGTTTATCAAATTCAATGGACACATCACTGAAGGAGTTGATTGATTGACTCACTTGGAAAAGTTCTTCATGTTGGTAGTCACTTTCAGAAACAGGAATTGTAACAATAAATTCTGCTCCGCCATAATTACTATCTGTAACATTTATATCTCCTTTGTGAGCCCTAATTAATTGATAACTTAAATGAAGTCCAATTCCTGAAGAAGAGCGATTTTTACCGTGGACAAAACGTTCAAAAATGCTATTTTTTTCTTTATCAGGAATTCCTTTTCCACTATCTTTAATAATAATATTTGCTGTCTTTCTATTCTTCTTCCATATAGGTTTTATTTCAATTTCAATAATTCCATTTTTAGGAGTGAATTTAAAGGCGTTAGACAACAAGTTGTAAAGAACTTTTTCAATTATATCTTTATCAAAAAAACACTCGAATGAATGTGGTGTTATAACATTTAAGTTAATCTTTTCCCTTTTTGCCTGCCATAAAAATGCTTTAGTCGTTTCTTTTGTGAAATCAGCAAGATCGTTATTAGAAACTTTCAGAATATTAAGATTAGAATTTACTTTTCGAAAATCCAATAGTTGATTTACCAAAAACATCATTCGTTTTGTATTGCGTTTCACTATCTGAAAACAAAAATCGCGATGTTCTTTGCTTAAAGTAGATTCCATAAGATCGTTAAGAGGACCTATTATTAGCGATAATGGCGTTTTGAATTCATGTGCTACATCAGTAAAAAAAGTAAGTTTAAGTTCATTAATTTCTTGATTTTTATTGAGTTGTATGTTTTCTAGTTCTATTTGATGTTTGAGTTTTTGTCTATTATTAAGAAAAAAAACAAAACTTAAAATAACACCTGATATTACTAGAATATATAATAGATATGCCCAAATGGAAAACCACGGAGCAGGTAATATTTGAATTGCAATTTTTTTTGGGTTACCGCTCCAAACACCATCGTTGTTTGCTGCTTCAACATAAAAAATATAACTGCCTTGTTTTAAATTTGAGTAAGTCGCGAATTGATGATTTCCAACAATATGTATCCATTCTGAATCATATCCCTCTAATTTATATTTAATCATATTTTCGTTGGCGTTAGCATAATTAGCGCCAGCAAATTCAAACAGAAAATTATTTTGTTTGTAATTTAAAGTAAGTTCATTAGTCAGGTTTATTGATTTATGAAGCACTTTTTGACCGAAATAACTTTTCCCTGGAGAAATACTAATATTATGTATTTTAAAATCAGAAATCGCAACATCATTTTTATAAGGATTATCTATTATTTCAGCAGGATTAAAATAGTTTATCCCGTGAATGCTTCCTATAAAGAATTTACCCTCATTATCTTTTCCAACAGCTTCAGTAAATGTGCTAGATTCTAACCCGTCTTTATAAGTATAACGACGCACATTGTTTTTGCTGATATCAAAACGAATAAGTCCCTGTGAATTAGTAAGCCAAAGGTTACCCATGTCATCCTCAAGAATCCCCATAATCTTTCTGTCAATAACACCATCAATAGAGATTTGGCTAATTTCATTGGAGCCCATCGGTTTTCTTAGGAGACCCGAATCCGTTCCAATCCATAGGGTTCCATCTTTACCTTTAAAAAAACACCAAATAGTATTGTTGGTTATATGGTAACTATTCTGCATGGATTCATTATAAACTTCAAGCGAAATAAAATTACCGTCAATAGTCAAATTCAATTTGTAAAGCCCATCGGATATTGTTCCAATCCAAATACAACTTGCATCCTCGTCATAAAGTAAGCTGAAAATTCTTTTGTTTCTTAAAATATCTGTTTGAGGGTATAAATAATGTATCCAATCTGTACTATCATCATTTCTAATAATAAGTCCGGAAAATGAACCAAAATAAGTGTGGCCGTTTCCATCTTCACATATTGAAGAAACACTTAATGGGAAAACAGGATCGTTTCTGGTAATTAAACTGTCTTGCCTGAAATACAAATCATTTTTGTCTTTTAAAAATATTCCCTTATCTGATCCAACACAAACTGTTTCATCGATTTTAGTAAGGCAAAGCGGGTCAAAATTGACTTTAGTTTTAATTCTTTGTGCTTTATTATTTTTCAATGAATATTGAAAACAACCTTTATTTTGAACGCCATAATAAAGGTAATCATCATCTAACATCAAGGTGCTAATGTTCACATTTTGCAGAAGTTCAGCTGATCCTTCAAAAGGAATACTATTGAATTTTTTTTGAGAAAGATTTGTATAACAAAGCCCTTGACGGTTTCCTATCCATAAGGTGTTTGTATTATCTATAAAAAGAGATAAAATGGTGTTGCTTAACAAACTTCGCTCTTCAAAAAAACTTGAAGTATAATTTTTCTCAATTTCATAATTAGAGACATTCATTTTAAAAAGTCCAGAATTTAATGTTCCAATCCAAATATTGCCATCTTTGGATTTACAAATTGAACTAATAGTCTTTTCTGAAAACGAATCAATTTTATCTACTACAATAGTGTCACCTTGATGTTTTATAACATTTAATCTTCTATAGCCACCAGCTAATATATTTTGGTTTTTATCTTCAACTAAATCAGAAAATTGTTCGTTTTCTATTTCTTTAAGTTGAGTGCAATTATTATTTTTCCACATCCATATACCTCTGTTTGTTGCAAAGTAAAAGGAGTTATCCGCAGTTACTAAAATTTTATTAATGCTTAAACCAGTTAAAGGAAGTTGAACGATTTCTGCTCTTGATTTTTCATCATCATCAATAATCTTTAATAAACCATTTCCTGTAGCCACATATATATCGCCATTAGCATTTTCAATAATATCATTTATTAAGTTAAAACCTGGAGGAGTATTGATTCGTATAAATTTTTCTGTGATCAAAGAATAGTAATTAAGCCCATTACCATCAGTGCCAATCCATAATCTTTTTTTCGAATCTTCAAATAAACAAATTATTCGATTACTTGAAAGGCTTTCAATGTCACCCGTTTTATGCGAAAAATTTAATGTTTTAAAACCATCGTACCTATTTAAGCCATCATATGTCCCTACCCAAATAAACCCATAGCTATCTTGTATTATACTGCTTACATCATGCTGTGTAAGCCCATCGTTAACCGTTAGGGTATTAAATTGTAACTCTTGCG
Organism: Bacteroidales bacterium; assembly: GCA_041554435.1. Taxonomy (GTDB): domain Bacteria; phylum Bacteroidota; class Bacteroidia; order Bacteroidales; family F082; genus BM524. The sequence goes on along the minus strand of JBFFLX010000071.1, from coordinate 12,253 downwards.
CGTGTAGATAATTATGAAAAGTAAAGACATGTATGAAAAAAATTAGCCATAATATAAGATTACGATGGTTCCCCTTTATTGTTTTCATTAATATTTTGACTTACATGGTGTTTATAAAAAATGGCAGGAGTTTCCCAATCATATTTGATAAAGATAAAAGGTAGTTGTTTACAAAACTAAAAAAAAGGTTTGTAAAATTTCTGGGAGAAACAACAGATGTTACATCAATTGCTAAAAATGTTACATATCAGTAAAAAGTTGAATTGAGAAATGTAACCACGCATCAATTAGTATCAAATAAAACAATTATTGCCCAGATACTAATTTTGAAAAACTCGAAATTGTTACATGATTTATAATTAATGTTACATTACTGATAACGGTTTTATAGCATACTATTTAAATTTGATCGTCAATATTAGTTAATCATTGAAATCAAAAAATATTTCTCATTAAAATGATGCTAGTATTACCAAATAAACCAGATGCTAGAATTACCAAATAAACTAAATTATAACTTTATGAAAAAATTACTAAGGTACTATCAGCTAAAGTATTTACTTTTTACTTTATTAGGATTGTTGGTTTTTACTTCGTGCAACAATGATGATGATGACCAGATTGTAAAGAAAGAACTATTGGCAACAGCTTCTTCTGAAACAACAGTGGCAGATGGAGGAAATATTAAATTTATTGATCTATCTCTTGGAGTTAAGAATAGATTATGGACTTTCCCAGGCGGCAGCCCAGCAACTTCAGAGAAACCTGAAATTGAGGTTATTTTCTCAGAACAAGGAGATGTAATAGCTACTTTGGAAATAGAATATTACGATGGGACCAAAGAATCAATGCAGTTCCCTATAAAAGTATTTCCTGTATTGATTGCAGATTTTAGTCCGTCAGCTACTAGAATAAAAGTAGGTGAATCTGCAACATTTACTGATAATTCAGTTGGAGAACCGACTAGTTGGAGTTGGGAGTTTGAAGGTGGCATACCTGCTACATCTACAGAAGAAAGTCCAACTGTTCAATTTAATGTAAATAACCCTACTACAATTAAGCTTACAGTAACTAGAGCTGAAGATGGAAGCACTGCAGAGGTGGAAAAAGTAATACAAGTTGGACCTCCAGAACTATGTTTGAATGGTGATTTTGAAACAGGTGCTGTTGTTGATTGGCAAACATGGAATGGTTCTTCATTTCCTTATACTGCTGAAGTCGGCGGAGCAAATGGAACTAATTATACTTCAGTAGTCAATTTTGAAGGTGCCTGGGGTTGGGGACAAATTATAAGTCGTGATTTCCCAAATAACAAAATAGCTCTAGAAAATGGAAAGGATTATACAATGAGCATGTACGTTAAGGCTGATGCGCCAATAAGATTGGATGTGTTTCGGGGAGTTAATCATTTACCTGATTGGAGCGGAGCATTCCCGGATGGTGGTACGCCAGAAGGTTATTCAGAGTATTATGCCAATTCAGGAACCTCGCTTCCATTAGATATTACCACCACTTGGACAAAAGTTTCTATTCAAATCAGTATTCCTGACGATGGAAATACGAGAACCAACTTTTTTCCCGATATTATTTTAGGAGGAGGTACTAATACCAAGGTTTACATTGATGAGATATCTGTGAAAATTGTCGAATAGAAAAATTGAAATAATTCAAAACATAATTATCATGAAAATCAATAAAATTAAAAATATATTGTTTGTGTTATCAATACTATTTACTAGTATCATTTATTCGCAAACAAAAATTACGGGGGCAGTTACAGATGAAAATGGGGAGCCATTACCAGGTGTAAATATCTTAGTAAAAGGGTCACAAAAAGGAACAGTTTCTGATTTTGATGGCAATTATTCAATAGATGCCTCTTCCCAGGAAATACTAGAGTTTTCCTACATTGGATATTTGACCAACATTGTAAATATAGCAGGGCAAACTACAATTAATGTAACCATGGAGTCTTCTTATGAATCTATGGATGAAGTTGTTGTCATAGGGTATGGATCACAGAAACGTAAAGATATTACTGGATCTGTGGCCTCAATAAACAGCGATGTTTTACAAGAAAGGCCTATTACAAATATTGAAATGGCTTTACAAGGTCAAGCAACAGGTTTATCTATTAGTTCAACAGGTGGACAACCTGGAGCTGCGACAAAAATGAATATTAGAGGTATTAGCTCTGTTAGTGGAAGTTCGCAACCTTTAATTGTTGTTGATGGTTTTCCTCTTAACGAAGTAGCAACATCTGGAGGAGGAAACTTAGAAGGGTTTAGCTCGCAAATGAGTGGCTTTTCATATATTAATCCTGATGATATTGCATCCATAGAAGTGTTAAAAGACGCATCTGCAACTGCAATTTATGGTAATCGTGGTGCTAATGGAGTGATTATGATTACTACTAAAAAAGGCAAGGAAAAGGGTCAATCCGGAATAACATTCAGTACTTATCTTGGTATAGAAGAGATGAAGAATAGGATAGATGTAATGGATTTTAATGATTATACAAAATATCAACAAACAACCAATCCAAATAACAGGCTTTTTACATCTCCAACAGGAACTCCATATACATTTACTGACGGAGACGCAATGAATCTTGATTGGCAAGATGAAATATATAGAACTGGTTTTATTCAAAACTATTCGCTATCGCTACAAGGCAGTTCAGAAAAAACAAATTATGCAGTTTCTTCTTCTTATAATCAAAATGAGTCCGTTTTGATAGCAACTAATTTTCAGAAATTTACCAATCGTGTTTCATTAGATCATCAATTTAGTGAACTTCTTACAGTAGGAGGTAGTCTTACCTACAGTAATTTGGTTAATAAAGGAGTTCCAACCGATGGTCGAGAAGGAACTGCTGCAGGTATAGTAATTGGTGCATTATCTGAAAATCCATTCAAAATGACTAACGATACTCAAGCCAGATTTAGAAGAGCCGGGGTGCCTCAGCAAGAAATTGATAATTTCATAGCAGGGCATTTAAGTGCTCCTGATAATGTAGCTGAAAATACGGATCTTGATAAGAATATCAATCGAACTATTGCTAATATGTATGCAAATTTTAAATTTTTTGATTGGTTATCATTTAAAACTACTTTTGGATTTGATATTTACAACCTTAAAGATCAACAATATTATTCTTCTAAAACTCCATGGGGTAGTTTAAACAATGGCGTTGCAGTTACAGCAAATATTAATTCAAGGAATCTTATAAGTGAAAATTACTTTACCTTTTCTAAAGCATTTGATAAGCATAGTATTAATCTTGTAACAGGGTTTTCTTACCAGAAAAATAACAATGAATTTAATAGAACTGAAGGGAGAAATTTTCAAAACGAGATTTTAGGTTATAATTCCCTACAGGGAGCGGCAGAATTTTTAGCTCAATCCTCTGCTGATGAGTTAGTCATGGCATCCTTTTTATCCAGAGTAAATTATTCCTATGATGATCGTTTTCTTGCTACAGTATCCTTTCGTAGAGATGGCACTTCAAGGTTTATAAATGATAAATGGGGTAACTTTTACTCAGGAGCTTTTGCATGGAACGTTCATAATGAAGCTTTTCTTGAAGACTCAGAACTTATATCAAATTTAAAATTAAGAACAAGTATTGGACAAGTTGGTAACTCTAGCGTTCCGGTACAAGGGGCTTTACTTGATCAACAATATTCAAATTATACTTTTAATGGAGTTGTTGCTAACGGAATTAGTCCTCAAAATTTAGAAAATCGGGATCTTACGTGGGAAACCACAACACAAACTAATGTGGGTATTGATTTTGGTTTATTTGATAATGCACTTAATATTACAGCTGATTATTATATTAAAAAAACTGAAGATCTCCTGTTGCTAACACCTGTATCTATTTCCACGGGGTTTCCGTCAGGCTGGTTTAATATTGGTGAGTTACAAAATTCCGGTTTTGAGTTCTCTGTTGATTATGCATTAAAAACTAATAGCGGCTTAGGTTGGAGCACAAAGTTCAATTTTAGTACTCAAAAAAATGAAATCAATGCTTTAGGTAATGATGGTGAACCCATTTATATTGATGTCAATTTTGATGCAATTTCGACAGATGAGGTTATTCTGCAAGTTGGAGGTTCAATAAATGATCTTTATGGATATAAAACTGATGGTATCTATTTACCAAGCGATTTTAATCCAGATGGGACACCAGCGGATGGTGTTCCTACGGCAGGAGCAGGTGAGCAACCGGGCGATATTAAGTACAAAGATCAAAACAATGACGGTAAAATTGATGGTTTTGACCGATCTGTAATTGGAAATACACTGCCAGACGTTTATGGTTCATGGAGTAACAATTTATCTTTTAAAGGATTTGATTTAGATATTGTATTTCAATATTCTTATGGGAATGATATATTTAATGCAACAAATACACGAATTTCATCATTTCCAGGTGGAGGGGCTAATCAAACATCAAACTGGTTGGATAGATGGACTCCAGATAATCCAAATAGTACACAATATGCACGAGTGCCTTCATTAAGACCAGCAGATTATTTAGTTGAAGACGGCTCATTTATTCGCTTGCAAACAGTAAAATTAGCTTATAATTTACCATCCAAAGTAACTTCGGCACTTAAAATTAAAAATGCAAAAATATATGTTGCAGGAAACAATTTAGCAGTATTCACAAAATATTCTGGATATGATCCTGAAGTTACATCAAATCAAGTTGATTATAGATATCCATTTGTCCAAGGATTTGATTATGGAGGGTTCCCAAGGGCAAAAACATATATAATGGGTTTAAGCATTCAATTCTAACAATTAAATTATTTAAACATGAAAAATTTAATATTAATCATACTTTCAATTATTTTGTTTTCTTCTTGTGAAGATCAACTGGACATTGCTCCCAAAAGCAATCTGGAATTAGGTAATTTCTTTGCTACGACTGAGGATTTTGATTTGGCTCTTACCGGGGCTTATGATCCTATTGCTGTTCACCAAGGAGATAAAGGTTTTGGTACTTATTTCAAAGGTCTATTGATGATGGGGCGCGCAGGAACTGATGAAATGTACGTGAATCAAGGGTTTTGGGATGCTACTGGAAAAGAAATTGGAAATTATACTTTTACTTCCTTTTCTAGAATACCAAATGCTGTTTGGGAACAGCAATATGTTGGTATATCTAGATGTAATGTTATAATCAATAAAATTAAAAACACTAATGTTACAATGCCTGAGGCAACAAAACAAAGAATTCTTGGAGAAGCAAGTTTTTTAAGAGCATTCTATTATTTCCAATTAGCACGTTATTATGGAGGCGTTCCAATTATAACCGAGGATACCAATTTGAACGAATTTAAAAATGTTAGAAGTTCCTTAGCAGAGACATATGAAATGATCGTAAATGATTTAAAAGTTGCAGAGGAAAAAATTCCAGATGTTAATGAATCTGGAAGAGCAACAAAATATGCAGCAAAATCATATTTGGCAAAGGTTTATTTGCAAATGTCAGGTGCGCCTTTAAAAGATGAAACTGCTGCTGCAAAGGCAGCAACATACGCAAAAGATGTTATTGACAATGGTCCTTATGCTCTTGAATCCAGCTATGCTGATGTTTTTAAATTGGATAATGAGCATGGAATTGAATATATTTTTAGTGCAGAATACATCGCAACAAGTAATGAAGGAGGCGAAGTTGGTACCTGGGATGGACCTCCTGGAAACTGGACACACACAATAACATATTCAATATGTCGCGCAATGCCAGAACTTTATAATTCATATGCGGATGGAGATTTGAGGAGAGATTATAACATTGTAGACTATGTCGTAATAGATGCTGATGGGAATACTCAACCAACAAATGATGGTTTTCTGTACGCTTTTAAATGGAGACATGATCCAAATCCAGAAACTCGTGGATATGCTACTGAATGGCAATCTCCATTTAATTTTCCACTCACTCGTTTTGCAGATGTGCTGTTAATATATGCTGAAGCGCAATGTCGTGCTGATGGTTCTCCTAATGCAGATGCTTTTTCGGCAATTAACAGGGTGCGCGCAAGAGCTGGGTTAGCAAACTTAAGTGGCATTTCAGGTTCAGAATTTTTGGAGGAAGTTCTTGATGAAAGAAAGAGGGAACTTTGCTTTGAAGGCCATCGTTGGGCTGATTTAGTAAGATATGGTAAATTAATTGAGGCTGTGCAGGCGTCATCCTTAGGTAATCCTATTGCGGCAAACAACATTAAGGACCATCATGTTTTGTTTCCTGTACCAGATAGAGAGATTCAAGTTAGTGGTGGTGATTTAAATCAAAATCCAGGTTATTAAGCAGTGGGTTAGGTTGATTATAAAAGAAAATTAAGATATATTTTAATTGTAATTAAATGAGATATTTCATTTTATACTTAGTTGCAACATTAGGGCTATTATCTTGTAGTAAAGATAATTTAGATGAACCTGTTGATGATGGCCCAGCAATTGTGGATGATGATGACCCGGTAATTGTGAATGATCCTGAAATTGTTGTTGGTATAGATGGTCAATGGAAAGTGGAGATCTATCCTGCTAATGATGTACCTAATCCTGTAAATTATCCACATTTTGCATATTATCCAGATGGACATATAACAGTATTACCTGATGGAAATGAATACCTTATGTTTTGGGCCGAGTTTGAATCACATCGATCGGTGGGTTCAACTCAATTTGTTGAAGATCAATATGCGCTTCAGCCAAGTAGTTCTGTATTTGGCTCCAGAGGTAATTATGATACATACGATAATGGAGGTTCTTGGTTGATGTCCGTATTCCGTGAGGAAGGTGATAATTTTATTGGATTTTTTCATGCTGAAGACCATTGGTACCCGCATAGCTCCAATGATATTGCATGGAAATCACTTGGTGTAACATACTCAAAAGACAAAGGTGAAACTTGGGAGGAAGGAAAGCAGATAATAACAAGTTCAACACCTAAACCTGATACCCCAACATGGGGCGGTACGGGAGATTGCTGTGTAGTATGGGATCATTTAAATAATAGATGGTTATGTTATTATCAGGAGCATAATATCTCTATGGCAATTTCATATGATACTTCAGGAGTCCCAGGAACATGGAAAAAATACTATCAAGGAGATTTTACAGAAGACGGACTTGGAGGTGTTCAGTCTCCTTTACCGGGTTTATCAAGTGTTCCAGGAGGGAATCCTTCAGTGCATTGGAATACGAACCTTTCAAAATGGGTTATGGTGTATCATGGATGGAATGGCAATATTTATATTACGACAAGTGAGGATGGAATCGATTGGGATGTACCCCAAAGCATTATTAGTTCATCGGTAGGAGGAAAGGCATGGTATCCAACTATTATCGGTGAAACTGATGTCAAGGCAGGAATGACTGCAAAAATCTATTACGCAGATTTTCTTTCAAATGGTGGTAGGTTGTTTAAAGTTCGAGAAATTAAATTTTTAAAACCTTGACAAGGAAATTAATTCCAAATGTTGAGGGAATTACAGGAATCATTGAATGGCTGCTATTGTTACCTGTATAAAAGTAGACTTAGTAAAAGTGAAACGTTAATTGCTATGCGTACAGGTTTTCGTTTAGTATAAAAAACAGAAATAATGAGTAAATACTTATCTCAGTTAATAATATTATTAGTTTTATTAAATAGTTGCTCAGTTGAAACAAATGAAGCAAAACACTATGTTTTAGAAGCATCTGATAATGATGATTTTACTTCTATAGTTTTGGAAGTACTTCAAAAGGATAAGGATTTAAATTGCACTATTGAGTTTAAGCAGGGAGTCTATAATTTTTACCCTGAGAAAGCACACGAAAAATATGTTAAAATTTCTAATAACGACAATGGGTTGCGCAAATATGTTTTTGCCGTGGAAGGCAGAAGGAATATAACTATAAATGGTAATGGAGCCACTTTTATATTTCACGGGAGTGTAATTCCATTTTTGATAGAAAATTCTACTAATATTAAAATAGAAAATTTAAACATTGAATATGATTTTCCTTTTGATTTCGAAGGAGTTGTTGTTGCTAACAACGAAAAGGAAAAAACATTTGACTTAAATATTCATGAAGACAATAAATACAAAATAAAAGATGATATCCTTTATTTTAGTGGATACGACTGGGAAATAGGCTTAGGTGAAAACATTGTTTACAATGCTACGACTCAATCGCCTGAATATTATACTTCAAATTACGAACATAATTTCCACAAAAATGTCTTAAAGGCACAAGCTTTAGGTGATAATTTAGTAAGATTTTCAAATCTTAATTCTAAAAAAGTTCCACCTGTGGGAAGCATATATTCTGATAAAGGGCCTCATGGTGAAAATAGAAATATCGTTGGATTTAGAGTTTATAAGTCTAAAAATTTAAAGTTGAATAACATCAATGTCTACCATTCAGGGGCAATGGCTCTTATAGCAGAAAAGGCGGAAAACATTGGGTTGAACAACTTTAATGTTATTTTAAAAGAAGGATCTTCAAGAGTAATTTCAGCAACTGCAGATGCAACTCATTTTATTAATTGCAAAGGAGAAATAAGCCTTGAGAATTGTAGATTTGAAAATATGCTTGATGATGCAACAAATGTGCATGGGACCTATATGATTTGTGATGAAATTATTGACGATTTTACAGTAGCAGTAAAATTTGGTCACTTTCAACAAGAAGGATTTGATTTTGCAGGAAAAGGAGATACGTTAAGGTTTATACATAAAACAAATTTACTGTCAGAAGGGGTAGGTGTAGTAAAAAATATAAAAGAAGTTAATGAAAATTATTATACCATAACTTTTGATGAAAAAATACCTGATTTTGAGAATGAAAATATTGCAATTGAAAATATAACTTGGATGCCTTCTTTAGTTGTAAAAAATTGTACTGTTAAGCAAAATAGAGCGCGGAGTTTACTAATTTCAACATCAAAATCTGTTCTAGTTGAAAACAATTATTTTGCTTCAATGATGGCAGGTATTAGAATTTGTGGGGATGCGAATTACTGGTTCGAATCAGGTCCGGTATCGAATGTAACAATTAGAGAAAATACTTTTGAAAATTTAGGTGTCGGTGGCCATGCACCACAGGCAATATTGCAAATAGATCCTATAATAGGTAAAAAATTCAGAGAAGATGGATTTTATCATAAAAATATAGTTTTTGAAAACAACATTATAAAGACATTTGATCCGCTTATTATTTATGCCCTTAGTGTTGATGGATTAATAATAAGGAATAATACAATTATACAAACAAAAACATATCCACAAATTTTTAGTGATTTATCCCAGTTCGATCTTCAAAACTGTGTTAATGTTAAAATTGAAAAAAACATATATAAAGGTGATAATCAGGCTTCTATTAGCGCAATGAATTGTCAGAAATTGGAAATTGAATCAGAACAGGAAGGGTTTTTGAAAAGTATAATTCAAAATCCAAATAAGTATTTCTATCAAAATTAGATTGATTTGTAGCTTAAAGAATTTGAGTTAGTTTTCCCAGTCTGGAAGGGGCTGTTATATACAGCCCCCTTCTTATTTAAACAGAAAATAATTAAAGGACAGTTTGTGTTAAAGCTATAAATTGTTATTCAGCTATTTACAATTTACTAAATATAAAAGGTGGCAGGATTATTTTGTATTTTAAAGAAAAATTTATGCAACAAAAGCTCTTTCTATTCTGTATCATAGGTCTTGTTTCAGCAAGTGCGATCAGTCAAAATGTTGAGAAGGAAACCCTCAGGCTCTTCTTTCTTGGAGGTCAGTCAAATATGGAAGGCCATGGCCTGAACGCTGAGCTGCCTGACTCCCTCAGTGGGATGATTGAAAACGTGTGGATCTTTCACGGACAGCCGATCGGAGACGGAAATCAAAAAGGCGGATTAGGTAAATGGGATCACCTAAAACCCGGGAACGGGGCAGGCTTCACATCAGATAAGGGGAACAACCAACTGTCTCATAAGTTTGGGCCCGAGCTGTCTTTTGGCAAAAAATTAGGAGAGCTGTTTCCCGGGGAAAAAATTGCACTCATCAAATATGCCAGGGGTGGTTCTTCGATTGATAGTACGGCAGCTCGTGAATATGGTTCATGGGAAATTGATTTCAGGGGTGCTGATGGGATAAATCAATTTGATCACTTTTTGACCACCTTGAACGGAGCTTTAAATACAAGAGACATAGACGGGAATGGGATAGAAGATGTTTTGGTGCCAGGCGGAATTATCTGGATGCAGGGGGAGAGTGATGCGACCTTGACCGAAGACATAGCCCTGCGTTATTATGCAAACCTCAAACGACTTATGGATTTGATGCGTGCTGTTTTTCACGACGATGACTTGGCAGTAGTGATAGGTAAGATTTCTGACTCTGGAATGGACAACAATGGAAAGACTTGGAGATATTGTGAATTGGTTCAATATGCGCAAGAAGAGTATGTAAGAAATGACAAAAATGCCGCTATTGTAAGAGATACTGAAAATTACGATTACTCTGATCCCTGGCATTATGACAGTGATGGATACATTAATCTGGGTATAAAATTCGCCGAAGCGATCTATCTCCTGAATGAAAACTGAATAATGTATAACTCTTTGGACCCTTGACCGGAAAAAAGACGACCTTAATTTGGAATCACCCATGATAAGAAGAAAAACAATCGGTCTGCTGTCATTAATATTGTTATTTTCAATAACAACCGGGGCTTTGTCTGCTCAGGAGGTTAAACTGAGTGACTATCTCAAAGAAGGTGAAAAGGATGCTTCGCTTTCAGTAATTACCATGCTGCAAGATGCCTCCAAACATAAAAACAGTAAAGTAATTATTGAAAAAGGGACCTATCACTTTTATCCTGAAAAAGCTTATGAGCAATATTGTTTTATTACAAATCATGACAATTCTTTAAGAAGAATCGCTTTTCCTGTAAATGGCTTTGACGGCTTAACCATTGATGCCAGGGATGCCAAGTTTATTTTTCACGGAATAATGATGCCCTTTAATATTGAAAACTCAAAAAATGTCGATATCTCGGGCCTTACCATTGACTGGTACCTCCCCTTACACGGTGAAGGCCTGATTGTAGCAAATGACACCATCAATCACACCTTCGATATCAGGCTGGCAGAGAATATGCCTTATACCATCCGAAATGATCAACTCATCTTTATTAAAGAAGGGTTTGAACATGATTTGGCCCATGCGATCTTGTTCGACCCCAAACGCAAAGCGGTTGCATACCAAACCTCCAAATACACCCCACTGGAAATTATAAACAACGTAGAAATTCGAAACAAGGATAAGTTCGACTTTAACAATACCATAGATTTCAGATCTCCCGAATATGAAGCTCAAGGCCAGGAATATTCAATAAAAGCAGAAGAAATAGAACCTGGATTAGTAAGAATTTATGGGAGTAAAAAATTACTTCCGCCAGTAGGGATGGTTTTAGTTTGCAAAGGCCGGTTTGGAAAAGACAGGATTGCCAATGTTTTTAATATCAACAGGAGCAACAATATTAAATTGCACAACCTTACTATTAATCATGCAGGAGGAATGGGAATTATTGCCGAACGCAGTAGTGATATTTTTCTCGATAGTGTAAACATAATCGCCAGCCCAGACAACAAACTGATGGTGTCAACCACAGCAGATGCTGCACATTTTTCTAGTTGTAAAGGTAAAATTGTAGTCAGCAACTGTAATTTCAGGCATCAGCTTGACGATGCCATTAATGTGCATGGTGCCTATGTTCTGATTGAAGATGTGCTTGGGTTGGATAAAATAGGGGTAAGGCCTGGGCACTTTCAGCAAGCAGGATTTGAATTTGCTGAAGAAGGCGATAATATAGGGTTTATCAATGATAATGAATCCGCTGATGTAGAATTCAAAGCAACTGTAAAATCGTTTTATAAATTAAATAAGGATTACTACATCATTACCCTCAACGAAAAAATCGGTGAAAAGCTGAACAAAGGTTATGTAGTGGAGAACCTAGACTGGTATCCCGAAGTAACCATCACAAACAACCAGTTTGCCGACAACCGTGCAAGAGGACTTTTATTAAAGTCACCCAAGAAAACGATCGTGCAAAACAACTATTTCAGCAATATGATGCAGGCCATAATCATAAGTGGTGGTATAAACACCTGGTGGTATGAATCTGGCGGTGCCCAGGACATGCTTATTGAAGGCAACACTTTTGGCGATTGTAATTACGATGGAGGAAAAAGACCTGT
>JBFFLX010000070.1:0-16861 GCA_041554435.1 Bacteroidales bacterium | reverse complement strand
ACAACCACGATAACAATGAAACCACAACAACATTAACACCCCCGATACAATGACAACAAAATACAACACAATACTAATTAGCGAAACCGAAAATGCACTTTGGGTAAAACTCAATCGCCCCGAAGTTCACAATGCTCTGAACGCCGAAATGATTACTGAACTCACTTCAGTTTTTCACGAAATTAATACTTTACAAAATATTAAGGCTGTGGTTTTAAGCGGAAATGGTAAATCGTTTTGTGCCGGTGCCGACCTGAATTATATGAAAGGCATAGCCGAGTTTGGAGAAGAAGAAAACATTAATGATGCTAAAAAACTGGCAGCACTTTTTATGTCGGTTTATAAATGCAAAAAGCCTACAATAGCATTGGTCCACGGTGCTGTGTTTGGTGGTGCTAACGGACTCATTTCTGCCTGCGACATTGTTATTGCCGAAGAAAATACAACATTTGCCTTCAGTGAGGTGAAACTTGGAATTGCACCAGCAACTATTGCTCCTTTTGTTATTAAAAGGATAGGGGAGTTTGGCTCTAAGGAATTGATGATGACAGGAAAAAGATTCAAATCAAAGGAAGCCCAAAAGTGGAATCTGGTGAATCATGTTTATAATGAAGTAACTGATGAAAATCCATTGGATAAAATTTTAATAGAATTTAATTCAAGTGGACCAAAGGCAGTTATGGAAACGAAAATACTCATAGAAAAAGTACTAAATAATTCTCTTGATAGCAATATTGAATATACTACCAAACTAATCGCCAAATTAAGAGCATCTGAAGAAGGACAAGAAGGAATGTCGGCATTTTTGGAAAAACGAAAGCCTGACTATGGGAAATTTAAAACCGAGTAAACTTTTGTTTTCATAAACACAACAGTTTTATAATCAGCCAACAAACTAAAGGTATCATTTGTTTTTTTACACTTAATAAACCGAATTTGAAATTTATATAAATTTAATATATTAGCGAATCAAATTAATTTAAGAACATTATTATTTACCTGCTATTTGAATCCAAAAGTTAAATCATCAATTATTAAAATAAAAATCACTATGAAAAAATTCATGAGGGCTGTGCTTATTATGTCGATAAGTATGGTTTTTATTAACCAGAGTTTTGCCAAGGGCAAAAAAGTTAAATTCGGAAAAGTTTCCATGGAGGAACTTAAAATGAAAGAATATGAACTCGACACAAGTGCTGTTGCTGTTGTATTATTTGAAAAAGGATATTACGATGGTAACAGTCATAAGTTTTACAAACATATAAGGTATAAAATTCTTAAAAAAGAAGGTCTTTCATTTGCAAATAATAAATACAACACTACTGCAAAAGGATATATAAAAGGAATAACTTTCAACCTCGAGAATGGTGAAGTTGTAGAAACAAAATTAGACAAAGACAATATATATAGTGAAAAAGTTTGGGACTATTATTATATTTATGATGTTGCTATGCCAAATGTAAAAGTAGGTTCCGTACTGGATATTGAAATAAGTTATGACGGATTTCCTTCTACCTGGTATTTTCAGAGAAATATACCTGTTGTTATCAGCGAACTGGAGTTGGGCGACAATCAGTATTTAACATTCAGAAAGCAAATTGGGGGGTTAATACCACCCCAAAATGTTGGTTATAATCACTGGAAAGTTGAAAATATGCCTGCTTTTATTTCTGAAGCATACATTTCGTCGGAAGATAATTATTTGTCAAGAATAGAACTTGATATTAATGAAACTCATTTCCCCGGATATTATCGCCTCAATTTTACAACCTCATGGAAAGATGAGCAAGCACTATTAAATAAATTTTATTCCTTCGGTAAGGCTTTGGAATGGCCAAATAACTTTCTGAATAAATATGCCAAAGAAATTGAAGAAAAGGCTACAACAGAGGAGCAAAAGGCTAAACTTGCCGTAGAAAAAGTAAAATCGATTATCGACTGGGATAAGAGAAACCGCTTGTTTATTTCGGAAGAGAATCTTTCGGAAGTTGCCAACGAAAAAGATGGAAGTTCCGCTGATGTAAACCTGCTTTTAGTTGCATTGCTGAAAAAACTCAATATGGAAGTCTACCCAATGGTAATGAGTACACGCGAAAATGGTATGCTGCATCCTGTAAACCCTTCTTTAAATAAACTTAATTATGTAATTGCGTATGTACGTATTAATGGCGAATATATGATGCTTGATGCTACCAGTCAGTACCTTGCATGGAATATGTTACCCATACGTTGCTTAAATTATAGCGGACAGGTTTTTGATGGCGAAGAAACATTCAGAGCCATTATTAACCCAAAGGAAAAATATGCCAAAAGAATTTATTACGACCTTAATCTGGATGAAAACTTTGCTCTGAAAGGAAAACTTAGTTATTCCAATAAAGATTATGCGGCTTATGATTTTCGTAGAAGTTATGCTTCATACTTAAGTGATCAGGATTATGTTGAAAATTTAATGGATAATATTGATGGCCTAACAATTACAGATTATTCAATAGAAAATGTTAAGGATTTGGATATGGCAGTTACTCAAAAGTATGATGTTGAAATAGAAGATGTAGTTAGTGTTATCGACGATCAAGTTTATTTAAATATGTTTCTTTTTGAAAAGATAGGAGAAAATCCTTTTAAATCAGAGGAAAGAAGTTATCCTGTTGATTTTGCCTATAATAGAGCAACAAGTGGTGTAGTTAGAGTTGCTCTGCCTGATGGTTATACTATTGCTGAATTACCAAAACCGGTAAGTATTACTTTACCTGAAAATTCTGCAAAGTTTACAATGATTTATCAAATGGCGGGGAATGTATTAACTCTTAACTACAAACTATTGATTAACAGATCGGTATTTCCTGAAAATGCATATCCTTACATAAAAGAATTTTATGCTCATTTAATTAGTAATGAAAGTAAACCGGTTATCTTAAATATTAATAATTAGTAATATGAGTAAGTATTATTTATTAGTTTTTGCCTTTTTATTATTTCCGTTTTTTTCCTTCTCCCAATCGGATTATAATGTGGATAATATTCCAAAGGAACTAAAGGAAAATGCCGGCTCTGTTGTTAGGTTAGACGAAATGATTCTGGAAGTAAAATCTCCATCGAAGGCTGTTTTAAATGCGAAATTTGCAATAACCATTCTTCATGAAAGCCATCGTTCGAATGCCATTTTCAGACAAACTTATGATGATTTTACTAAATTGTCGTCCATAAAAATTACAATCTACGATGGAAAAGGGAAAAGGGTACACAATATCTCCAAAAAGGATATTATCGACATGACTAGTTTTACAGAAAGCGCATTATATGCTTCCATACGTCAAAAGGTTTACCAACCCGATTATTATGAATATCCTTTTACTATCGAATATTCATATACAGAAACTTATGATGGTATATTGTCATTTCCAACTTATGCCTGTATTACTGATTATGATATGTCGCTCGAAAAAGGAAGTTTCACTATTAAAACTACAGAAGACATAATTTATCAGGAATATAACTTTAATACCGAGCCCGATATTAATGTTAATGACGGCCAGAAAGTATATAAATGGGAGTTTAATAATTTAAAAGCCATCAGAAATGAGGATTATGATTTGAGTTTGTATTATTTGGTTCCTATAATAAGATCGGCGCCAAAAAATTTCGAAATGGAAGGCTATTTTGGAACTTGCGAAAGTTGGAAAACTTTTGGAAACTGGATTTATAATTTGAATTCTGGCAGAGATATCTTAAGTGCAAAAACAATTAATGAAGTTCAGGAATTAACTAAGGATTTAAACACAAAGCGTGAGAAAACTAAAGCCGTTTACGAATATATGCAGTCGCGTACCCGATATGTAAATATTACCATAGGTATAGGAGGCTGGCAACCTTTCCCGGCAATTGATGTTGATAATAATGGTTATGGCGACTGTAAAGCATTGAGTAATTATACTTATTCGCTGCTTAAAGCAGTTGGTGTTGAATCGTATTATACTATAATTAATGCAGGTGCAAATAGTAGAGAAATAATTAAGGATTTTCCCACAAATCAGTTTAATCATGCTATAGTTTGTGTTCCCGATGATAACGATACTATATGGTTAGAATGTACCAGCCAGAGAAATGCTTTCGATTATTTGGGAACATTTACCGATGGAAGATATGCACTTATTATAAAGTCGAATGCCTCCGAATTAGTCAAAACCCCAAACCTCACTGCCAAAGATAATTACAGGAACAGAAAAGCAATAATTAATATTGATAATGAAGGAAATGTTCAAGCAGATATTTTTAAGAATTATGGTGGAATATATTATGATAATAACCTTGTAATTAGTTATTTAGAAGGTAAAAGAAGAATGGATATAGTAAGAGACAGAATTCATATTAAAAACTTTACCTTATCGGATGCTGATTATAGAATTGAAGAAGTGAAATCTTCTTCACCGCATATAATTGAACAGTATCCTGTTTATGCTAAAAAATATGTTGAAAAACTTGGTAACCGATTACTTTTCAGTGTAAACTTTTTTAATACTGTAATCGATGTGCCATCCTCAATAAATAAACAGGAATCGGATATTTATATGGGTCATTCATTGCTAAAAACCGACAGCCTTGAATTTATTATTCCGGATAATTATTATATAAAATCATTTCCTGACAACGATACTATTAGAAGTGAGTTTGGAGAATTCTGTACAAATTATTCATTAGATGGAAACACTCTTAAATACGTGCGCAAGCAAATAATTTCTGAGGGTATTTACAAGGCTGACAAATATGATGAACTAAGATCTTATCTTAAAGAAATTAGCACAGCCGATAAGTCGAAGGTGTTAGTAATGCCTAAAGATTAGTAAATTCATCGAGAAAATTTACTTTTTTAGGCTCGTCAGTTTTTTCATTTCTATGAAATAAGCTTGCTTTATTACTATTATTTCTTAGTATTTTAATGTATTTTTGGTAATTATATTTTTCATACGAATTACCCTGCCATTGTTAATAATGTTAATTAAAAATAGTTTTCGGGGTGAGTTGTTGAAAATGAATAATTTACAAAATGAAACTTTTCAATAGAATACTAATAGCCAATAGAGGTGAAATTGCCGTTCGAATTATAAAATCTGCCAAAAAACTTGGCATAAAAACAGTAGCAATTTTTTCCAAAGCCGACGAAAATGCATTACATGTAAGATTAGCAGATGAAAGTGTTTTTCTCGACGAAGGAGATACACCTGGGAATCTTGGCGAAACCTATTTAAATGTAGATAAAATCATCAGTGCTGCCTTACAAACAAAAACCGATGCCATTCATCCCGGTTACGGTTTCTTATCGGAAAGCCCATTGTTGGTAGAGGCTTGTGAGAAAAACTCCATAAGTTTTATTGGCCCCAATACCAAATCCATCGAGTTGATGGGAAATAAAATTGAAGCCCGGGCATTTGTAAAAGAGCTTGGCATTCCTATGACTGATGGTATAAATGGCAATCCTGATGAATTATTAAAAAATGCTCATAAGATAAAATTCCCCATACTTGTTAAAGCTGCTGCCGGAGGCGGTGGAAAAGGTATGCGCATTGTTAATGAAGATGACGATTTAAAACAAATTCTGGAATCCACTTCCCGCGAAGCAAAAAACTATTTTGGCGATGGAAGTATTTATATAGAAAAATATGTTGTGGAACCCCGCCATATCGAATTTCAGGTTTTAGGAGATAATTTTGGAAATGTTATTCATCTGTTCGACAGGGAATGCAGCATACAAAGAAGATATCAGAAGATTATTGAGGAATCACCATCAATTACACTTACTGCACAAGTAAGAGAAAAAATGGGTGAAGATGCTGTGAAAATTGCCAAAGCGGTTGGATACAACAGTGCCGGAACCATTGAATTTTTGGTGGATAAGGATTTGAATTATTATTTTCTGGAAATGAATACCCGTATACAGGTTGAACATCCTGTTACCGAAATGGTTACCGGTGTCGACCTGGTTGAGGAACAAATAAAAATTGCCGCAGGAAACCAACTCGAAATAAAACAAAGTGATTTGTCGCAAAAAGGCCATGCTATCGAATGCAGAATATATGCTGAAGATCCAGCAAATAACTTTATGCCTTCCCCTGGAAAAATGAATTTTTATAAGCAGGCCGAAGGCGAAAATATCCGAGTTGACAGCGGTATCGATAAAGCCGGAACTATCCATAGTTTTTTCGATCCTATGATCAGTAAGCAGGTGGTTTGGGCTGTGGACAGAGATGCTGCTATAAAAAAGAGCATCGATTCATTAAACAAATATATCATTCATGGAATAAAAACTAATATTCCATACTTACAGCAAATGCTTATGCATGAGGCTTTTGCCGAAAACAAAATTTCCACTAAGTTCTGCGATACCCATAATGATGAACTCTTAAATAATGCTCTTCAGCAAAAAGCAGATACAAATGGTATTCCTCATCTGCTGGCATTTGCAGTGCATTGTTTGAATATGCCAATTCAAAAAGAGAATATCTGGGAGCAAATAGGTTATTGGAGAATAAATAATGATCTGGCCTTCTCTTTGGAGGAAAATGAGAGAAAATTATCATTCGTATCGAAGCAAGGCAATACTTATAAACTTGCTGAAGATGAGAAAGAATATGAACTGACACTTGTTGATTTAGGTGAAAATCACATAAAATTTTCCTTCGATAATCGTATTATGGAGGCCTATATTTCTGAGAATGAAAAAGGTATTTCAACAGTAAGTGCCCTTGGTAAAGATTTTAAAATTGAAAGAACAGATATTTTAAATAATAAGAGGATTTATACTTCTGCCGAAGGCGGAAATTCAGAGGCAAGCTTATGTTCACCCATGCCGGGAAAGGTTATTAAAGTGAATGTAAAAGAAGGCGATAAAGTTAGCAGAGGAAAAATATTGCTGGTAGTTGAAGCCATGAAGATGGAAAACAATATAACTGCCATGCAGCAAGCTATTGTAGAGAAGATTAATGTGAAAGAAGGCGACATGGTTGAAGGTAATGCACAGTTAGTTTTTTTAAAAACTGAAGAACAAAATAGTTAAAATTAGTATCGATAAAAACTTAATATAATGAACTTTGAACTAAGCGAAGAACAAAACCTTATTAGGGAAACCGTGAGGGAATTTGCCGAAAGAGAAATCAAACCCATGGCCAGGGAGTTGGATGAAAAAGGCGAATTTTCGATTGATCTCACAAAAAGAATTGGCGAGATGGGTCTGTTTGGTATGAACCTTCCTGAAAAGTATGGAGGGCAAGGACTTGATACACTTTCCTATATCATTGCTGTGGAAGAGATTGCCAGAGTTGATGGTTCGCATGCAGCCACGCTTGCTGCACACAACTCTCTGGGTATTTATCCTTTATATGCCTTTGGAACAGAGGAACAAAAGATGAAATATCTGCCACAACTTTGCACCGGCGACGGACTTTGGAGTTTTGGTTTAACAGAACCCGGGGCTGGTTCCGATTCACGAGGATCCAAAACAACTGCTGTGCTCGATGGAGATGAATGGGTAATTAATGGTTCAAAAATATTTATTACCAACGGCTCTTCAGAAATCGCAAAAGGATGTACTGTTCAGGCTGTTTCCGGTGAAGAAAACGGACGTAAAATTTTTACTACCATAATAGTTGAAAAAGATAGTCCCGGATTTAAAGCTCAAACCATGCATGGTAAAATGATGTGGCGCGCTTCCGATACCGCTGAATTGTTTTTCGATGATGTGAGGGTCCCAAAAGAGAACCTGCTTGGTGAAGTGGGTATGGGATCGAAAATAATGCTCCAAACCCTCGATGGTGGCCGACTTTCCATTGCAGCCATGGGCCTTGGTTGTGCTCAGGGAGCCTTCGAATTAGCTCTTGCATATGCCAACGAACGTAAGCAGTTTGGAAAACCTATTTCCAAATTCCAGATAAATGCCTTTAAACTTGCCGATATGGCAACAAAGATTGAACTGGCAAGAAATCTTCTTTATAAAGCCTGCTGGCTGAAAGATAATGATAAGCCTTTTGGTAAAGAGGCAGCAATGTCGAAATTATATTGCTCCGAAATTGCCCGGGAGGTTGCCGATGAAGCAGTACAAATTCATGGTGGCTATGGACTTATGAAAGATTACGATGTAGAGCGCTTCTACCGCGACCAGCGATTACTTCAAATTGGTGAAGGAACATCTGAAATCCAACGTCTGGTTATTTCGAGACACATTGGGTGCTAGGTATCGGGTTGCGGGTTGCGGGTTTCGGGTTTCGGGTTACGAGTTTCGGGTTGCGAGTTTCGGGTTGCGAGCTTGCCTGCTGAAATTTTGTGTAGGCAGGTTACGGGTTGCGGGTTAGTTATGTCATTCCGAACGAGGAGGAACGACGAGGAGGAATCTCCTTAATGTTGCATGTTGCAGGTTCGTTTTGGGTTTCAAATTTAACTTTAGCGCACTCGATGAAATTTATAATGGAAAATTGACAATTGATAATGGACAATGAAGACTGCTAACTGGCGACTGGTGACTGGTGACTGGTCATTAGTCATTGGTCATTAGCCATTAGTGGTAAAACAAAAAAACTCATAACTCAAGGCACTCTATGAACTCTATGAACTCAAGGCACTCTATGAACTCTTATTTTATGTTGCATGTTGCAGGTTGCAAGTTGCATGTTGTTCGTTTTGGGTTTCAAATTTAACTTTAGCGCACTTTTAACTTTAGGCACTTTTAACTCATAACTCATAACTCATAACTCACAAGCCACTCCTATCCCCTTATCTTCTTCTCTATCACCGTAGTAGAATATCCTTCAAGAAATTCGATGGTTTCAATTCTTCCGCCTTTGGCCATAACTATATCATAACCAACAATATCTTCAGCTTTGTAATCGGCGCCTTTTACCAAAACATCGGGTTGAACTTTTTTTATCAGATTATATGGAGTGTCTTCATCGAAAAGAACAACAGCATCAACTATTGAAAGAGCAGCCATTATTGTAGAGCGGGAAGTTTCGTCGGTAATTGGTCGGTTGGATCCTTTACCAAGACGTTTCGCAGAAGAATCGGTATTTACTCCAACAATTAAAATATCTCCATGATCTTTGGCTTTCGACAAATAGTCGATATGACCTAAATGTAAAAGATCGAAAACTCCGTTTGTGAATACAATCTTCTTCTGCTTAAAGCGCCAAATATTCAAGCTTTGTTTGAGATTTTGCTCATCCAGAATTTTTGATTTTATTCTCTCCAGTTTATTCATTAGATGTTTTTTGATTTTTAGTAATAACCATCATGTAAAAATAACTCAAAGAACCCACAACAACATTAAGTAATGTTTGACCAGCATGAGTTATGGCAGCAAAGGAGCCGGCAGCATTTGCTTCTATAGAATAAAGTTCAACCAAGATAGATTTTACTATAAAATGGTAAGCTCCTATTCCACCCGGAACAGGTGCTACTATTCCCAAACTTCCAATTGCCAGTATTGTTAATGCGTCAACAAAGTTAAGATGGGCGGTATCCTGCAACATCAATACCGGCATATAAACCATAATTGCGTAAAATAACCAGATGAGAAGAGTGTAAATAATGAATAACCATTTCTTTTCGAGTTTCATTATGGTTTTAATTCCTTCCATTAAACCATCGATAAATCCTCTTACTTTATTGTATAATCTAAAAGATTTTATCCACTCACGGCTTTTCCAAATAAACCAGATACTTATACCAATAAATAAGATTATACTTCCAAATAAAATTAGAATAGAGGTAATATTGCTGAACAATGAATTCAATAAAGGGCTAAAAATATCACTCACATATGTTCCCACTTTGTCAAGTTGAAAAATGATTACAAAAAACATTATCAGCGCCAGCATAAGAAGGTCGAAAAGCCTTTCACTGATTACAGTTCCAAAAAGGGAGTTAAAAGGTATTTTTTCTTTTTTTGCAAGTACTCCGCATCTCATAAACTCTCCCATTCGGGGAACGGCTGTATTTGCAAGATAACCTATCATTACTGCAAAAAATGTTGTGGAAACTCTTGTTTTGTAACCCATAGCGTTAATGAGCATATTCCATCTCAGGGCTCTGAAAATATGCGAAAATATTGCAAAAACCAAGGCTATAAACAGCCAATGATAGTCGGCACTTAATATATCTTTTTTTATTTCGCTATAATCCAGTTTATAGAAACTCAACCATAACAAACCAATTCCCAAACCCAGAAAAAACAAGTATTCTATGGTTTGAATTAGGCGCTTTTTAATTTTTGGTTTCAAATTATTTTACTCTATTGTTATCATCCGGGAAAATAAGAGTTGGCTTATGAGATTTGGCTTCTTCAAAATCCATACTTGCATATGAAACAATAATGATATAATCGCCAACAGCAACTTTTCTGGCAGCAGCACCATTTAAAGAGATTGTTCCACTTCCGCGTTCCGCTTTTATTATGTAGGTGTCAAATCTCTCCCCATTAGTAATATTGTAAATGCCAACCTTTTCGCTTTCTATTAAGTTGGCTGCGTCCATCAAGTCCTCATCAATACCAATACTTCCGATATAGTTCAAGTTCGACTGAGTAATTTTAGCCTTATGTATTTTCGACTTTAGTATTTCAATATTCATGGACCTATGTATTTATTTATTTCCATTATTTGAAGCAGCAAAATTATTAAATAATCTAATATTATCTATCAGCCTTATATTTCCCATGTTTACAACTATAAAACCCATGGCGGACTTTGCTTCGTTCCAGTTTGCAATAGGCTGTAAATCAATCGATTCGCTTATCTCAAAGTATTCTAAACAGAACTCATTTTTATCCTTGAATTCGTTTTCAACCCAAGTTTTTAATTCTATAACGCTTTTTTGGCCGGCATATTTTCTTGCCTTTTGAAGTGTTTCATTTATAAAAGGTGCTAATTTGCGTTGGTCGTCAGTTAATCTGGTATTACGAGAACTCATTGCAAGCCCGTCTTCTTCTCTAACTATTTCGCATGGAATAATTTCAACATCAATATCTTCAAGTTTTACCAATTTATTTATTATTGCCAGTTGCTGAAAATCCTTTTCTCCAAAATATGCTTTGTCGGGAATAGTTATGTTGAATAATTTGCTTACAACTATGGCAACACCATTGAAATGTCCGGGGCGGTTAGCTCCTTCCATAACATTGCCCAAAGCACCAAAATCGTATTCTTTTTTAACTTCTTCGGGATACATCTCATTTACAGACGGTGCGAATAATATATCAGTATCAATTTCTTCCAGTAAACTTACGTCTTTATCGAAAACTCTGGGATATTTCTCCAAATCCGATAGGTTATTAAATTGTATTGGGTTGACAAAAATGCTTACTACCAGCAGATCATTTTCCTGTTTAGCTCTTTTCATCAAAGCAAGGTGACCCTCATGCAAAGCCCCCATAGTTGGGACAAAACCAATAGTTTTACCAGTTTCTTTTTGTTGCCTGATATAGGATGTTGTTTCCTGTATTTTCGAAAATATTTTCATCGAAAATTTATTTGTTTTCCTGCTTTAGAATATTGTATAAATCTTTCTCAAGAGTGGTGTCAGGACTTTCTGTTATGCGCCCTATTTCTATACCATTTAAATAAATTATAAAGGTTGGAACCCTCAAAATTCTGTATTTTGTAACATCAACTTCTCTGGCTTTTTTATCTCTGTCGACAGCTATATGTTTGTATTTGTTTTTAGGAAATGATAACTCAGCAAGCAATTTATCAAAACGACCCAACTGCAATTTACTATCAGAACACCAATCTCCAAAAACAGTAACAATTTCATAATCCCCATCCTCTAAAATCGATTTCGACTTTTTAATAAATTTCGATTTGGGAGAATAAACTTCATACTGTGTTTTGTAATATAAGCCAAACATTCCATCATACAATCCTGTAGAATCAACGTAGTCAACTAATACATCGGTATCTAGTTTTTCGTCGTGAACTTTTTTGTTAAAGTCTTGTGCAAATGATGTACTCACAAACAAAAACAAAACGGATGCTATTAATATTGAAGATCTCATAATAATTTCTTTCATTTAAATTAATGTTCCTAATTAATAATATTCATTACAATTATAAACCATAATTAAACGCAAAAATATAATAATCCAACTCATTAAATCAAGCTTATTAATGTTTTTATGGAAAATTAAGGGTTTGGTTATAATAATACTGGGCTAATATGTATTAAATATTGTTGGTGAAGCAAACGCATCAGGGTATAAAAAGCAAAACGCCATTGAAGGGATTTTCATCTACCCTCAATGACGTTTATTATTAATCGCTTGATTATGAGTGTTATTTAACTTTTATGTTTCTGCTAAGTGCTGCTTCTTTTTCCTTTTTAGGGATACTTACACTCAAAACACCATTATTGTAATCGGCATTAATTTTTTCTGCTTCTATGTCTTTTGGGACGAAAAAAGTTTTGGAAAATGAGGAGAATCCGAATTCTTTAATTGAATAATTTACATTTTTCTCATTTTTTTCTTCCTTCTTAAGTTCCGAAGAGATTACTAATTTATTGTTTTCCAGTTTAATGGAAATATCTTCTTTTTTTATTCCCGGTGCAGCAACTTCAATGACATATTGATTGTCTTGGTTTATCACGTTTACCAATGGAGCACTCATGTTATTAGCATTACTAGCGTAATTTGAATTTTTATCGAAGTCGTTTAGCATATTCCAAAATGTTGGATACTGATTAAATCTGATTAAGTTCATTTTTTTAATTTTTATGTTTATATTTTTTTTAATTTCAATTAGTGTCGTTTCAATTTCTATACCTTTTTGGCTGTGCAGCCATAATGGCAGGTTTGTAGCAAAACAACCGCCATTATGACATGTTAACAAAGTTTAATTTGACAGAAGAGGTTCAATCATTTAGTATATTTGCAAAAAATTCCACAACTTGGATAAGATAATAAACAGTTTAAAACCAAAGCGAATAATATGGCCAATTGTATTTGGCCTGGGCGTTAGTATTATACTGATTTACAATTCTTTCAACGAGGAAACATTTTCTTTTATCGACTTTACCTATCAAACATTCTTTTATATTTTACTTGCATTTGTATTGATGGCTGTACGCGATTTGGCCTATATATATCGAATAATAGTATTGAGTGATTACAGTTTGACTTGGGGGCAAGCGTTTAATGTAATAATGTTGTGGGAGTTCAGTTCAGCAATTTCCCCATCGGTGGTAGGAGGTACAGGTCCGGCCATTTTCTTCTTGTACAAAGAAGGCATTAGCAGCGGAAAAAGTACCGCTGTGGTGTTAACAGCCATAATGTTAGATGAGGTATTTTTTCTTTTAGCAGTTCCTCTGGTTTATATTATTTATGGAAATAATATTTTTCCTCCCGAATCAATTAAAATAGATGAATTACTTTTCGCCTTTTACGGCGGATACATTGCTATATTTATATACACAGTGTTTTTGATTTATGCATTGTTTATAAATCCATTTTTGTTTAAGTCGTTTATTTCATGGGTTTTTCTTTTTCCTATTTTGATAAGATGGAGGTCGAGAGCAAGAAGATCGGCCAACCAACTAATCAGAACATCGGTAACTATCAGGAATAAATCTTTTATGTATTGGTTTAAAAGTTTTACTGCAACCATAGTTTCCTGGACGGCCCGATACTGGGTTGTAAATGTACTGCTTGTTGCTTTTTTCCATGAAGGATATAATTTATATAATCACTTTTTACTTTTTGGTAGACAGTTAAGTATGTGGATAATTCTTCTTATAAGTCCAACCCCTGGAGGATCAGGAGTTGCCGAATATATTTTCTCTGATTTTCTAAGTGGATTTATACCCAATGATTCATGGTTTGCTCCATTGGCTTTGTTCTGGCGACTGGTTTCTTATTATCCATACCTTGTAATAGGTGTAATTATATTACCTATTTGGTTGAAGCGAATATTCAGGAAAGCCCGTAAAAACAAGGATTTCGATTAATTAATATCCTTGAAAAGCCAGGTAAAACTTTTTTTTTATTAATTCGAACAGATTTGTACATTTGCACCCAATTTTAAAACGTGATAAAAAGATGGCCTTAATTGGAAGTATTAGAAAACGTTCAGCTCTCCTTATAATAATTATTGGAGTAGCACTTGCCGCATTTGTTTTAGGTGATTTTGTTAAGAGTAAACCTAGACAAAGCGTTAACATAGGAAGCGTAGAAGGTGAAGAAATTACCATAATGGATTTCAACCGCCAGGTGGATCAGAATATTGAGAACACTAAAGCACAACAAAAAAAAGACAGACTTACACAACAAGAAACTTACAGTGTTAGAGATCAAACCTGGGAACAACTTGTACGTGAGTATATTATGGGTGAGCAATATGAGGAATTAGGAATTCAGGTTACTTCTGATGAACTTTTCCAATTGGTTCAGGGACCAAACCCTCACGAAATTATTAAGAGGTATTTTTCTAATCCTCAAACAGGTGTTTACGATAAAGCTGCAGTGCTTAATTATCTTCAAAATCTTGATAAGATGAGTCCTCAGGCGAAAGCCCAATGGATACAGTTGGAAAACTATATCAAGGAAGACAGAAAGATGAGTAAGTATCATAATATGATTTCAAAAGCATATTATGTTCCAGAGCGTTTGGCTAAACAATATTACTCAGAAGATAATGATAAAGCGAAAATTGAATATGTTGCAATTAAATATGCTAATGTATCTGATAGTTTAGTTAATCTAACCGACGAGGATTACAATAATTATTATGCAAAAAACAAATTCAGATATGAGCAAAAAGCTTCACGCGATATCGATTATGTAGTTTTTGATGTAAGACCTTCACCAGAAGATGTTGGAGCTGCAAGTAAAGAAATTGAAGCAATTCATGATGACTTCGTAAAAACAAATAATCCGATTTCATTTGTTAACGCAAATTCTGATAATGCTTACGATAGCACATGGTATAGAGAAGGTGCACTTCCTGTTCAAATTGATTCGTTAATGTACAATTCAGAAATAGGAACTGTTAGCGAACCTTATCGTACCGGTTTTACATTTCATATCGGACGTTTGGTAAATACTCAAATGCGCCCCGATTCCATAAAAGCATCGCATATTCTTATTGCTTATTCAGGAGCTATGAGAGCTAGTGAAGATAATTCCAGAACTGCTTTACAGGCAAAACTTCTTGCCGACAGCCTTTTAAGTGTTGTTGAAAAGAATCCTGGTAAAATAGAGTCACTAGCTAAGGAATTTTCTGATGACGGATCAGTTGCTCAAAATTCAGGCGACCTGGGTTGGTTTGCTGATGGCGCTATGGTTCCATCATTCAACGAGGCAGCAATAAAAACTAAAGAAGGTGGAGTTACAATGGCAGAATCTCCATTTGGTTTCCATATTATCAAAGTTACCGGTAAGAAAGATATCTCAAAGAAAGTAAGAGTTGCTTTAATAAACAGAGAAGTTTTGGCAAGTAATCAAACTTATCAGGATGAATTTGCCAAAGCAAGTAAGTTAGCATCTGAGAATCATACTAAAGCAGAATTTGAAGAAGCAATAAAAGAACAAAGACTTAATAAACGTACTGCTCCTAAAGTAAATGAAATGTCGCATTATATTGCCGGTGTTGATAACGCACGTCAGGTAATCAGATGGGCTTTTGAAGAAGATACTGAGTTAGGAGAAGTTTCGGAAGTTTTCGACCTTGATGGTTCATTTTTAGTTGCAATAGTTGCTGCTAAATATGAAGAAGGATATCCGGAATTGGAAGATATTAAACAAAGAATACATAATTTCGTTTTAAACGAAAAGAAAGGTGAATATCTAGTAAACAAACTTCAAGCTTACGGCGATAATTTCGATAAAATAGTTGCTGAAGTTGGTGGTGAGAAAGATATGGTAGAAGCAATAAACTTCTCCTCAAGAAATATTAAAGGTTTTGGTCGTGAGAATAATGTTATTGGAACAGTTTTCTCCAAATCAGAGCCAACTACTCTTAATCCTATTGCTGGTGTTGGTGGAGCATTTGTGGTGAAAATTGACAAATTTACTCCTGCTGTAGAAGCAAAAGATTATACATTCACAAAAAATAAAGTTGTGAGTGCTGTAAAACAGAGAGTGGATCAGGATTTTGTATATAAAGCTTTAAAGAAGGTTAGCGATATAGAAGATAATAGATTGACATTTTATTAGTACCTTTTTTCAAAATAATGAAGAGCCGTCTAGCCTAATGCCAGACGGCTTTTTTTATGCCTAAATTATTGGCTATGATTATTTTGCTACTAAGAATATATATTTACAACAAGAAAATTAAAACTACTTTGTGCGCCTTTGTACCACCCTTTGAGTTGCTGTTTGGTTAATAAATAAAGGATTAATTTATAATACACTCAATCGGTTAGCATCTTGTTTAATGAAAATAAACAGAAGGATAGTGAAAGCCCAAAGCGAAGATCCTCCATAACTAAAGAAAGGTAAAGGGATTCCAATTACAGGGGCAAGGCCAATGGTCATTCCTATATTTATAGCAAAATGGAAAAACAATATGGATGCCACTCCGTAGCCATATATCCTTCCGAATTTAGATCTTTGGCGTTCGGCCAGAAATACTAATCGCATGAGAAATGCTACATACAATAATACAAGAGTTGCAGAGCCCATAAAACCCCATTCTTCACCAACGGTACAATAAATGAAATCGGTATCCTGCTCCGGAACAAAATTATTTCGTGTAAGCATGCCCTGACGGAATCCCTTTCCGGTCAATCCGCCCGAACCAATGGCTATCTTGCTTTGATTAACATTATAACCCGCACCGTGAATGTCATCTTCAATTCCAATTAATACATTTATCCTCTTTTT
>JBFFLX010000069.1:0-17420 GCA_041554435.1 Bacteroidales bacterium | reverse complement strand
GGAAATTTTGTTTATTATGATGTTATGCAGTATCACATCGGATCGTGCTCTTTAGATGAAATTGCAGTAGTTGCTGCCTGCCCTGTTGTTTCAATAAACAAATCACGAAGCGAAATAGTAATTTATGGAGGGGGCGTTCATCTTTCGAAAGAATTTATTGCAGCTGACAATAATTTCACTTTGTTTGGTTATGTTGTAAAATTGGAAGACCATAAATGGGGTAAACCCATAAACGGAGCATATGTTTCAAGATTATCCCAGGAACATGGAATAATTAAAATGCCTGAGGCAGAATTAGAAAAATTTAAACCCGGAGATATTATCGGAGTACTACCGATTCACTCTTGTTTGACTGCCGATCTTTTGAAGGATAATTACTTATTGATCTAATAATTAATTTAATTTTACACAATAAATAATATCAAAAAGGAATAACCTTTTATGCTTAGTAATAGAATACATTCGATGTACGCACTTTGAAAAAAGTATAGATGTATTTTTAATATTAGGCTTCAATAAACAACAATTTCGATAATCAGAAAAGTAAATAATGGAATATTTCAGGATAGTTAAAGTTAAAACCACAGAGCAAATTATACAGAGTAAATTAAGTCTTAACAATCTGGATAACCTAAGTACTGAAATTTTCAATTTAGATACTCCAGGTGAAACGGAATCAAAAATTGGTGGTATTTGGGGAGAGTTTACCTTGAGCAGAACTGAAATAAAAGGTGGTATTCGCTTTTCTTTATTAGAGTGCCCCAACGCATTATGCTGGACAATAACAACCGGATATCCACCTGATCGTGAATCAATTGTTATTCATCTAACGATAAATCGTCAAAAAAAGCAGGAAATATTTATTGAAGAAATTGGATATTTTTTGGATGATATATGTAATAATCTGAAAAATTATATTTGATAAAAACTAAATTAAAGTTTCCTGATAAAAATATACATATCCGAAACAAACCATTAATAATAAAAAATTAATCCAATGGAAAAAGAAAATTATCCAAATGTTTTAGACCGGGTAAAAGCAGTGGTGGCAGATTCGTTCGTTATCATAATATTCATGTTATTATTTACATATATATTTTCACTTTTCGAAAACGTACATGAAAATGTAAGGATATTAGCATTCGTTTTTATTTTTCTACTGTATGATCCTTTGTTTACCAGTATTTTTGGAGGTACTATCGGACATATGATGTTTGGATTAAGAGTAAAAAGAGAAAAGAATACAACAAAAAATATTCTGTTTCCATTAGCAATTGCCCGATTTATATTTAAGGGTTCTTTAGGTTGGATATCATTGTTAACAGTTTCATCCAATAAAAAGAGAAAAGCCATTCATGATTATTTGGTAAGATCAGTTGTGATATATAATTCAAAAGATGAAAATTAATCATTGAAATTGAGCAAATTCATTAATGATAAATAATTGCCATTTTGAAAGACGAATGTTAATTGATTTAAATATTAACTAATTTTACCGCAAATAAATCATGAGAAATGCATAGCACATTAAAATTAATGCTCTCAACGTTAGTACAATGAAGTAAAAACATTAAATAGATAATATTATGGGAAAAGGTCAGGATGCAAAGAAAAACGTTAAAAAAGAGGCGGTTAAAACTCCAAAAGAAAAAAAAGCAGAAAAGAGACTAAAGAAGTCGGGGAAAGGCAAGTAGTTTTCTCAATTAAGCAAGTATGACAAATGGCAAAGAGCATTACAGTTACTGTGATTTCTAAAGATTTGTTGTTTATTAAAAAAAAACGTGGTAAACCTAAATGATACAGAACCATTAATCATTCTCAAAAATTAAGTTAATAGAAACCCTAATACGATACCAGCTATCACATCCTAATCAAATTTTCATCTATTTTAATTCCTGGTTTATAAATAACACCTGTATTTCGTTTAGCATCCAGAATTATATTCAACTCCTCATGGAAACGTACATGTCGTACTGCATCATTTTCAAATACAGCAGGCTGATTATCAAGAAATTCTAAATTATAATATCCATCATCGATAAAAGGATTAATGGTAAAATAACCTACGCTAAATGATGTAAGGTTCTGGAAAAAATGCGTTCCCTGGCTTGCGTCTATTCTATACTCTTCCAGCCCTGATTCTACTATTAAACGTGCCGCAGAAATTTGTGGCCATTTTACAGGTATTCCCAGCCATGGATCGCTGGAACCCCAGCGCCCGGGTCCAATAAGTATGTAATTTTCTTTCCTGTTAAGAAACTCCTTATTTATGTCGTTAATCATATTTACAAGTTCAGCATTTCTCGACTTATCAAAAGTTTGTGGTTTTACATAAACCACATCTTTTATTCCAGAAATAATTCCATTTCCAAGAGCCGACTTGGTTACTATAAGAGCATCTTCTCTATTTATCATGGATTCCTTGAGGTGAACAGTCTCTGCTATTGATACTATTGGCCTAATCTGCAAAAGATTAAACTCATAATGATCATTTTGATTTTTAGTGAGATCCATAACAAATTCGATTTCCACAGGTTTGCCCATTTCCTGTTCACCCAATTCCAATACCTTTTGAACTATTTCTGCCAAAGGCAAAGTATTATGTTTAAGAATTTGTGAATAAGTAATCAGTTTCTTGCCATCAGCAAGATAGGAATCGCGGAGAATATTATTTTGCAAATCATAAGTTGAAGCCACCATTTTGAGGGAACCGTCTTTTTCGGCATCTTTTATCCTTAGATTTACAAGACTACCTCCATCGTCGGATGATATTTTAAAGTCTTTCAAATCACAGTTAAGGGCAAAAAATCTCTTTTGTGTTTCCCTTAATGCCGACTCGGGATTTGAAGTTTGAAGAACTTTCTTAGGATATTTTGGAGAAAACCTCAAACTCTGTCCGCCATCAACAATATATTTTCCTAATCCGAATGCTATGTTTACTATACCATCTTCCGATTTTTCCGGAGGAATGGGATAATAATTCAGCGACCTTGCAACTCCCGACAAACTGGGATAAAATAAATTTTCGTATGCAGTACCGCAAACTTCCTGAATAACAATTGCCATTTTCTCTTCATCAATCATATTGGAGGTTACTTTCATATAAGCCTTACTGTCGGCATAAAATGAAGATGCATAAACGGCCTTAATGGCTTCGCATAACATAGTAAACATACGATGATAATCGCCCTTTACATTGGGCACCATATAAGTATTATAAATACCTGCAAATGGCTGATAATGACTGTCTTCCAACAAACTTGAAGAACGAACTGCAATTGGATTATCCAAAAGTTGAGATATGGTCATAAGGTCTTCATAAACCCTGTTCGGAAGTTTTGCTTTTATAAAATGATTAAATAAATCTTCATCACTAATATCGCTTGCTAAGGCTATGCTATACAAGTCGTTGGTTTCCATAAACTCGTCGAAAATGTCGGTTCCCAATACAACGGTTTTTGGAATTGTGATATCAACATTTTCAAAATGATTATAAAGATGATTTCTTTTAATTAAAGAATCCAGGAATGCCAAACCTCTTGCCTTCCCTCCTATCGAGCCTTCTCCAATTCGGGAAATAGTAAAATATTCATCAAAAGTTTCCCTGTTGAATTTGGAAATTACGCCTCTGGCCTTAGCCATTCGGAAATTAGCAATAGCATCGAAAATAAACTGTTTTACCTGATAACTATTTTCGAAATCGTCGGCGGAAAATGATTTGAAGAGACTGGAAATTGAGAATAGAGCTCTGGCCCTAAGCCATTTAGAAATATGATCACGCTCTATATGATATCTGAGCGAATTCTCAGGAATCTGAAATATTTTCTCCTGTAATTCACGTAAACTTCCAGCCCTGTCAACGGCTTCCCCGGTTTCAGGGCAAACAAAAACAAAATCGCCAAAGGCAAAATATTGCTTTATAAATTCACGTAGTTCATAGGTTAGTTTAGGAGAATTTTTATCCAAAAATCCAACCTTCATCTTCTTAGCTCTCTGCCTGTTTTCAGGTTCCGACGATTGCAGTAAAATTGGTGTTAAAGAACTGTCCTTCTTTATTATTTCGGCTAACTTAAAACCAGCGAACTTGTCTCTTACTCCGGCACGCATATAATTTATATCTGAAATTATGCCAAGCAGGTTTTCTCTGTATTTTTCATAAAGCCCTAGTGCTTCTTCAAAATTTGTTGCAAGCAATATTTTAGGTCTTCCTCTGGCCCTAATCATCTTCTGGTGCTCATTTAAACCTTCGCGCATAAATGATTTCGACTGCTTGAAAATAATTTTATACATATTAGGAAGATAACTGGAATAGAACCTGATATTATCTTCCACCAGTATAATCGTCTGTACACCAACGGCTTCAACATCATGTTCCACATTCATTTTATCCTCTATCAACTTGATTACAGCCAACAGCAAATCGGCATTTCCAAGCCAGCTAAACAAATAGTCGTACGACTTAAATTCGGTACTCTCCAATCTTATGCTAACTTCCCTTGAAAAAGGTGTTAAAACAACAATGGGAATATCAGGATATATATCTTTTATCTGTGCCGTTAAATTAATGGTTTCTTTTTCCTCGGCACTTAGCATACAAATAACCAAATTAATCGATTCCTCCTCCAGAGTTTCCATAGCCTCCTTTTTTGAGGTGGCAAGAATGAAGCGCGGAGGGAATCTCAAATTGAGCGACATATACTCATAGAAGATTTGTTCGTCAATTCGACCGTCCTCTTCAAGCATAAATGAATCATATACACTCGAAATAAGTAGTATCTGATAAATTCTTTTACGCATTAAAAGCGCGAAAGAAGTTTCGTTAAAATAATTTTTTTGAGCGTATATATCTGTTACTGAAGGTATCATAAAATTATTTCAAAAATTATTGTTCAAAAAAAACAAACTTAATAAGACATCAAAATTAATGAAATAAACCATTTTTTAAATATTAATAATTTGTGACTAAATTTGCAAAGGTTTAATTACCTGGAATACAAAAAAAAATGGAAGAATCAGAAAACAATAATATAAATAAAGAACACATTTCATCGGCGCGAGGCTGTTGTTTTGTGGACACATCAAATCCGAACAATCCTAATGTTAATCAGCAGAACTGCTGCAAGTTAAGCACCTTCAACTGGCTACAGGATTATTCGGACTCCATATCATCGAAAATATTTATTGCAGAAATACGCTTTAAAAACGGTAGAAAAGATTTCTACACCTTTACTGAAGAATTGAATTTGAAAGAAGGCGAAATTGTTGCAGTAGAGGCCTCTCCCGGTCATGATATAGGAATAGTTTCCCTTTTGGGCGATGCAGTAAACCTTCAGTTAAAACGCAAAGACGTAGATCCTGAAACTGCAGAATTAAAAAAAGTTTACAGGCATGCACGTCCTGCTGATATAGAAAAATGGTTTGAAGCCATGAAAATGGAAGACAACATTATGCATAAAACAAGAGTTTATGCCATCGATCTGGGGCTTCAAATGAAGATAAACGACGTTGAATATCAGGGAGATAAAACAAAAGCCATATTCTATTATACTGCTGAAGAAAGGGTTGATTTCAGGCAATTAATCAGAAAACTTGCCGATGCTTTTCATATTCGTATAGAAATGAAGCAGATTGGTGTTAGGCAAGAGGCTGCCAAACTTGGGGGCATTGGCCCTTGCGGAAGAGAGTTGTGTTGTTCTTCATGGATGAGTAGCTTTTCAAGTGTTTCCACAAATTCTGCACGTCTTCAGCAACTTTCTTTAAATCCTCAAAAACTTGCCGGACAATGTGGTAAATTGAAATGCTGCCTTAACTATGAGGCTGATTCTTATATTGATGCACTTAAAGAGTTCCCCGATACAAAAACTAATTTATTAACCAAAAAGGGTGATGCTTCTTATCAGAAAACTGATGTTTTCAAAAAAATAGTATGGTATTCATATGTTGATAATCCGGGAAATTTGATGGCAATACCAATAGATGAAGTGAAGAAAATTCTTGAACTAAATAAAAAGGGAAAGCTTATCGACGAATTGGAAACATATGCTCAAAAGCAGGAACAAAATTCAGATACCGAAAATGAAGGATTAAATGATATTGTTAGTTATCAGTAAAAGCTTTTCATTTCAACAATAAAAATTAAAATATTGCATTTATTATTAAAACCATATTTAATGAATCATATTAAGTTGTTAGGCAATTTTCTGATAGTATTAATGGTCATATTTACCTATTCCTGTTCCTCTGGAGTTGTATACGATCAAAACAGAGCAGTTGGTGAAAACGGATGGTATAAGAATGATGCTGCCCGCTTTGATATTGAAATTGAGGACACTCTTGCCACCTACGATTATTATATAAATCTGCGTCATACAGTAGATTATCGCTATAGTAACTTATATGTTTTCATGAATACAACTTACCCTAACGGGAATATGGGTCGCGATACTGTGGAGTTTGTACTTGCCGATAAAGCGGGAAAATGGTACGGAAAGGGCTGGGGAGATGTAAAGGATATTTCAGTACCTATTGTAAAAGGGATGAAGTTTCCCCTAAAAGGAGTTTATACTTTTCAAATTCAGCAGGCAATGCGTGTTGATACTCTTAAAGAAATAAATGATATTGGTATTAGAATAGAACATTCTAAATAAAATTCAAATGGCTGAGCAAAAAGATTCCGAAAAGAAAAAGTCAGGAAAAAAGAAATTCTTCAACTACTTATTTAAGTTGTGGTTTTTATTTTTGGCAGGATTAGCATTTATTTTCCTTTTATTTTATGGTGTTGCCAACGAATGGTTTGGGGCAATGCCAAGCTTTGAGGAATTGGAGAATCCACAAAGTAATCTGGCTTCAGAAGTTATTTCTTCCGACGGAGAATTAATGGGAACTTATTTCATTGAAAACCGATCGAATATCACTTATGACCAATTGAGTGAATATTTGCCAAATGCATTTATGGCCATAGAAGACATTAGGTTTCAGGAACATTCAGGTATTGATGAAGTTGCTTTAGCCAGAGTTATTTACGGTATTCTTACCGGCAATTCTGCAGGTGGTGGAAGTACCCTTACACAGCAGTTAGCAAAAAATCTGTTTCCCCGTGGCCGACTAAATAAGTTTCAACTTGTAATGCGTAAGTTCCAGGAATGGGTTACTGCAACTAAACTTGAAAGATACTATTCAAAGCAGGAGATATTTGCAATGTATTTAAATACAGTATCTTTTGGTCATAATGCTTTCGGAATAAAATCGGCAACATCCACTTTTTTCAATAAAACTCCCGACTCGCTTAACTTGCAGGAATCGGCTTTATTGGCCGCAATGGTTAATGCACCCACACGCTACAGCCCCATACTGCATCCTGAAAATGCTCTGGCAAGAAGAAATATTGTTTTAGATCAGATGTACAGATATGAGTTTATCGATAAAGAAACACACGATTCTGTAAGGCAACTTCCTCTGGGAGTATCCCGATATAAAATGCTTGGTCATACCAAAGGAATTGCAACCTATTATAGAGAATATTTAAGAGGCGAACTTAAAGAATGGTGTAAAACACATTTTAAACCCGACGGGACGCCTTATAACCTCTATAAAGATGGATTAAAAATTTACACTACAATCAATGCAAAATTGCAGAGGTATGCTGAACAGGCTGTTCGTGAACATCTTGCCAACGATTTGCAGCCCAGTTTTTATGAACATTGGAAGGGTTATACCTATGCACCTTTTGTCTTCGAAGATTTAGAGCCTGAAGAAGTTGAGGCAGAAGTAGATAAAATTCTTACTCAAACAGTAAAAAGAAGTGAGAGGTATCGCAAATTAAGAAATGCAGGTGTGGGAATGGACTCAATTATGGATTCTTTCAATACCCCTGTTGAAATGGAAATTTTTAGTTGGAATGGTCCTATTGATACTATCATGACTCCAATGGATTCCATAAGGTATTATAAATATTTCCTTCAGGCAGGCCTGATGTCGGTTGAATCCAGAACAGGATTTGTACGTGCATATGTGGGCGGAATCGACTATCGTTTCTTTCAATACGACCATGTTATTCAGGGTCGCAGGCAGGTAGGATCCACTTTCAAACCTTTCCTCTATTCACTTGCCATGAGCGAAGGTGAATATTCGCCATGTTATAAAGTTCCAAATATCCAGTATAGTGTTGAACTTTATGATGGTACGTTTTGGAGCCCCAGAAACTCCTCCGACAAAAGATTAGGAGAAGAAGTAACATTAAAATGGGCCTTGGCGAATTCAAATAACTGGATATCAGCATATTTAATGAAACGATTCTCGCCTCAGGCAGTAATACAATTATGCCGTAAAATGGGAATAGAATCACCAATACCTGCTGTTCCGGCAATTGCACTGGGAACTCCCGACCTATCACTTTATGAAATGGTTGGAGCAGTTAACACTTTTGCTAATAAAGGAGTATTTGTAAAACCTACTTTCGTTACAAAGATTGAGGATAAAAACGGTAATGTTCTTGAGAAATTCGTTCCTGAGCGTACTGAAGCCCTCGACGAAGTATCAGCATATAAAATGCTGGAACTTATGAAAGGTGTTGTGGAAAGTGGTACCGGTATCAGATTAAGATACAAATATGGGTTTAATAATCCAGTGGCAGGAAAAACCGGGACTACTCAAAATCAAAGTGATGGTTGGTTTATGGGCATCACTCCAGATTTGGTAACTGGTGTTTGGGTTGGTGCTGATGACAGATCGGTGCACTTCAGAACCATAACCTTAGGTCAGGGAGCGAATATGGCACTTCCAATATGGGCTTTATATATGCAAAAAGTTTATACTGACCCTTCTTTAGGTGTAAGCCAGGGTGACTTTGAAAAGCCGCTTAGAGATCTTTCCATAGAATTCGACTGCGAAAAATTCGATCGCCAGAAAAATAATGGACTTGGTGAGATTGATGAGGATGAGTTTTAGGTTGGTCATTGGTCAGTAGTCATTGGTCATTCCGAATGAGGAGGAACGACGAAGAGGAATCTCCTTTTGAGTTACAGGTTACAGGATGCAGGTTCGTTTCGGTTTCTATGTCCATCCCTAAATACAGTTTACAAGGCTTACATTAAATTACTTTTTATTTAATTAATATTTTGGACAAAACCCTTGGTGTTACTTAGTGTCTTGGCGTCTTGGTGGCATTAGAAAATCATTTACTTACAATGATATCATTATTATTACCACAAAGCCTCCAAGGCTCAGAGATTCACAAATGGTTAGGGGTTACCAGGTTCGTTTCAATCACAAATTAATTTTAATCAATTTCTTTACAAAAACACCCTGAGAAGTTTTAATCTTAATAATGTAATATGAATCCTCCAAACTACTTAAATCCAATTCAAAATTTCTTTTAAAGTTTATTGTTTGATTATAAACCAACTTCCCGCTGGATGTAAATATTGAAATCCCATTTACTACGTAGGCTGACTCCACGAATAATTTCGACTTAAGAGGATTTGGATATAATTTTATCTGTGAGACTAATTCACTGCTTTCATCAATACCAACAGCCTGAAGATACATTTCATAATAATCCTCATCGCCCAGACTATTTAAAGCAGTAAGAATAACATTAAATGAACCTCCTGTTTCATAAACATGTGTCGGCGATTTTTCAGTGGAGGACTCACCATCACCAAAATCCCAGAAATAATCAGTTGCACAACGCGAACTGTTTTCAAAATTAACGCTGAACCCATCTATTAAATAACTAGCTTCCGCTGTTGGCAAAGATGGTTCAACAGTAATCTGAATTGACTCAATATTGGTTCCATCAAAATCCTTTAAATAAAGCATTACATCCTGGTTAGGATGAATTTTTGGATTTGCTGAAACCGAATCACTAAACAAATATGAAGGTGACCAATACATGCCAATTAAAGTATCTACACATAAATCCAGTTGAACCGAATCGTAGCATTTTAAATGAATATTATCAACTTGCCAATCGAAACAAACTTCATTTGCTCCTATGGTACATGGATCTTTACGTTCTACACTATCAATATCATATTTAAACTTTGAATTAAACTCTCCCCCTTTTCCAATCAACATTGGATTATTTGTATAGGGTTGATTTTCATTAGTATACATAGGGTTATAAAAATATGCACTGTCGCCATAGCAACAAACATTAGCATAATCTCCACCAATAAAATTATTGAATTCTATTGTCCAGGCTGGAATATTTACTGGAACAATCCACAAACTATTTAAGTTATTATTTTTTAAAACCCCTCCCGTATACCACAATTCCAATCGTGAATTTCTGTAAAAATTATTATTGAATATTAACTGGCCCGGACCATGAGTAAATTCAACTGTATCGTAAATAATATTATTTCCAAAAGTTGTATTATCATTATTAAAACTTGCATTTTCAAAAAAAATATTACTTCTGATTTTTATTCCGTGACTAAAAATTGATTTAAAATTGCTTTTAAATATATTTCCGGTTACAGATGCATTATTGCACCACTTCATATCTATTTCATCATGGAAAATATTTCCATTTACAGTACTAGCCGCTAAATCAACATCGGTGAAAAACTCATTATCAATGAAGTTCCCTCTTATTTTTAATTGAAAAATGCTGTTAAAATAAAACGTATTCCCAATAAACTCCTGCCCGGTAAAATCAAAATCCCAATCAGTTAAATGAAAAGTATTATTTATCCAGTGTTTTGAGCCACCATTGAAAGTGTTACTAACAAAACCTGTAATTATATTGTTTTTAATCCAAATACTCCCCTTTTTACCATCTATTACAATTGTTTCATCAAGAGACGAAATTTTGCAACTACTAATATTGGCTACGTAATATGGCCCATCCCACGGAAAATCCAGCACTACAAGACCTTCGTCATAATCAAATTCATTTCCATACATATTAAATACATTACAACTATCAAGGGTAAAATATGTTGACATAGATGCAGTTATACAGGAAGTTTCCTGTCCTTCTGCGGGAAAAA
Organism: Bacteroidales bacterium; assembly: GCA_041554435.1. Classification (GTDB taxonomy): domain Bacteria; phylum Bacteroidota; class Bacteroidia; order Bacteroidales; family F082; genus BM524. The sequence goes on along the minus strand of JBFFLX010000069.1, from coordinate 6,423 downwards.
TGCTAAAACCCCTGAAGGTAACATAAGCAGAGTTAATAACTTTTAAATACCCTATAATTGTGGCCGAATCATTAGGTGTTCCATCATAGTTAAAAACAATATTATATGCACTGTCGTTTTCAATATTCTGAACATTAACATTATAGTAATTTCCGGGTTTTACATAAAAGGTAATATCTCCTGCCAGGCCTTGGTTTTTTATATCGCCAATAGCATTAGTAAAAGTTGTATAATCGGAACCTTCTGCTCCAATTGTATAGTTTCCAGATAATTGAGCACACAATTCACCTGAAAGTGATAATATAATTAAACTTAGTACGATTAAACTTTTACTTAAGTAAATGATTGATCTCTTATAATTTACAATATAAATATTAAAAAATATTTGAAAAAAGTTATCAGAAGGTTTCATTACTATTAATTGGTTTTTGCCCTCAAATTTAGGAATTTACCAAACACAAAAAACAATATTATTTAACAGGAAACCTATAATTTGTTGTTATGCATTCCCAAACAATATTATTGAAATAAGTAGATAAATAACTCATAACTCGATGAACCCTGCCTCGCTGGCAGGCAGGTCAAGAGCACTCGTAACTCTAGGCACTTTTAACTCTAGAGCACTTGTAACTTCTACAATGTCATTCCGAATGAGGAGGGATCTCCTGCGGGTTGCGGGTTACGCGTTGCGAGTTGCATGTTACAAGTGTCAGGATGCAGGTTAGTTTCGGTTTCTATGTCCACCCTAAATACAGTTTACAAGGCTTACATTAAATTACTTTATATTTAATTAATATTTTGGACAAAACCCTTGGTGTTAGTGTCTTGGCGTCTTGGTGGCATTAGAAAATCATTTACTTAGAAAGATATTAATATTAATAGCCACAAAGCCTCTAAGGATCAAAGGTTCACAAAGGTTTATGGGTTTAAAACTATGTTCTGTTGCTGGCTTCTATATGCTTGTTGCGGGTTCGTTTCGGTTTCTATGTTTAACATTTCAGGACAATAGCACGTTGTGATAGGAACGCGCCTGCTTGCCGCAGGCAGGGATGACACAGATTAAACGGATGACCGCAGATTGGTTTTGGGAGTTGTAAATGAGAGATTGTCAAAAATACGGAGTCATCACCATAACTCACAACTCATAACTCATAACTTTCAACTTTAGGCACTTTTAACTCTAGAGCACTTGCAACTTCTAAAGTGTCATTCCGAATGAAGAGGGACGACGAAGAGGAATCTCCGTTCGGGTTTCGAGTTTCGCGTTGCGAGTCGCGAGTTGCGGGTTCGTTTCGGTTTCAATGTTTAACATTTTATGACAATGGTCCGTTTTAATAGGAACAGGAATGACGCTGATTTAGCGGATGACCGCGGATTGATTTTAGGAGTTGTAAATGAGAGATTGCCAAAAATACGGAGTCAACCAACTCATAACTCACAACTCACAACTCATAACCCCCTCACCATTAGCCATTTTCCTTATAAATCTCCATGCCCTCCTCTGCCAGTTTATTTATACTTGGATTGAGCATAAATGAAGAAACATGCCATTGAAATCCGAATTTCTCGCTTATTTCCTGTTCAAGGGTTACTGCAGATAAAGAATCGACGCCATAGGACATTATACTTTTATCAAGATCTATTTCGTCGCGACGGAATTGGTGATTTCGCATAATCCAGTTTATTAACCACTCTTTTATGGCCTCTTCACTTGGTTCTTTAAAATCTTTAAGGTCATTATCCTCAATACTTATCTCCTCATCACGACTCCATTGTTTTACAATATTTAAATCATTATTCAAATAATCATATTTAGTTTGACGCCTTTGTATTTTGCCACTGGAAGTAAGAGGTATGCTGCCGGTTCTTATTAAACATACAGCATAAACATCTAGTTCATACTCCTCAGAAATCACCTTTCTGATTAATGAGATCAATTCATCATGGTTATCCTTTCTAAGGGCAGTACGCTCTAATTCCTGGACTACCACAAGTTTCTCTTCCCCATTTTTCAATACAGAAATTACTGCAACCCCATTATTTCTAAAATCATCATGACAATTTTGAATAGTGAATTCCAAATCGTTAGGATAATAATTCCTTCCTCTAACAATAATTAAATCCTTTAATCTTCCTGTAATATAAAGTTCCTTTTCTCTCAGAAAACCCATATCTCCTGTGCGCAGAAAAGGACCTTCATTAGTATTAGTGGTAAAGGCATTAAAACTACGTTCTGTTTCTTCAGGCTTATTCCAATAACCTTTAGCTACGGTTGGACCTTTAATCCATATTTCTCCAATAGTATTTTCATCAAGTTTTTCAAAAGTTTCAGGCTTTACAATAATAATTTCCGTCTCCATCCAGGTGTGTCCACAACCTACTAGTTCTGTTACTTTTTCATTAGTATTTTCTGCTACTTCAATTATTTCTTTTGACAGATAATCTGACTTTAGACTTAGGTATTTGGGGTCTTCCGTTTGATATCCACCACTAGCGATGAGTGTAGTTTCTGCCATTCCATAAACAGGATACATCTGTCGTTCTTCAATGCCAAATTGTTTTGAAAATTCAATCATAGTATGTTTTCTAACTGGCTCAGAACCACAATAAAATGTCCTGACTGTTTTTAAATCCAATTCCTGTTTTTGTTCATCAGAAATTTTCTCCAGGCAATAGTCAAATCCAAAATTTGGCCCGCCTCCTGTTGTACCTTTATATTTTTCCATGGCTTTCAGCCAGTTATACGGACTTTTTAGAAATGCTGTGGGTGGCATGCCCACATTTTGTACCCCCAGATATGCTGCTTGCAAAACTCCACCAATTAATCCCATATCATGAAAAATGGGCAACCAGTTAACTCCCACTGAATTTTCATTAAAATCAAAGGCCTGACGAATATATTCTGAATTATAAAGAAGGTTAAGTTGAGTTAACATTACACCCTTTGGACTTCCTGTTGACCCAGAAGTATACTGAATTAATGCAATATCATCCTCCTTAATAAGCGGTTCCTTAAAATTTTTATAATTATCGTCTTTTATATCTTCATAAATTATCCAATTAATATTTTGCAAATCAGGGTCTTCGCTAAAATTTCTCTCTATAGTTTCATATACTTTATGTGAAAGAATACATATTTTAGCTTTACTATCTTCTATTATACTTTTTAATCGGTGAATTTTCTGATTTCGCCTTGGGGGATATGCAGGTACTGCAATAAACCCACTATAAAAACACGAAAATATTGAGGCAATATAATCCAATCCCGCGGGAAATAACAGAAGTACCCTGTCGCCTTTTTCTCCATATTCTTGCATACTAGCACCCAAGGCCTTCGATCGGGTTTCCAATTCTATGTAAGTCAGAGATTCGCTTTCTGTTACCCCATCATTAAGAAATCGGAATACAATATGATCAGGTTTTTGTAAGGTGCGATTTTTTATTACTTCGATATAAGTGTCACATTTATTGGCTATTGGATCATTAAAATCCTTTAAAAAGTGGTGTGGCATATTGTTTTTCGTTTTTTTTTCAAAAGTATTAATAATTTAGAAACCAATAGTGGATGTATATTTTTTCAAAAGATATAATTTATTAAAAATATGCATCTCTAAAGCCTCTAATTACTAGCATGTTGCAGATAAATTAAAAAAAACAATTGCAAAATAAAATAAATTCGAAAGTAACTTTGTAAATTAAAAAAATATTACGTTCTTTGCACTCCCTTTTTAAACACTATAAAATAAAGGAAAAATGTCGAGAATTTGTCAGATAACAGGAAAGAAAGTGATATCAGGAAATAATGTATCACACTCAAATAGCAGGACTAAAAGAAAATTTCATCCTAACCTACAGGTTAAGAAGTTTTATATACCTGAAGAAGATAAATGGGTTAAACTCATGGTAAGTGCAGCCGGTATTCGCAATATCAACAAAAAAGGCATCAGCGCAGCTTTAAAAGATGCCACAGCCGACGGATATTATAAGGCCTAAAACTTATTTAAAGATTTAAACAAACTGTCGGTAGTAATTTTATTATTGACAGTTTTTTTGTGCCCTGATGTGAGGTTGATTTTGTTTTAATTCAATTCAAGTTTTTTCAATACCATATCTGACGAGCCAGTATTTTTCCTGATATATTCACCCGCTGCTTTGGAATACATCTCATAAAAATCCTTTTCGTTTAGGAGTTTGTTCATAATATTCTTAAAATCAACCTTAGAATTAATAGGAAACCCACCCTGACTTTCGGCAAGTTCAATTGCCTCGCGAAAATTCTTATGATTCGGTCCAAAAATAACCGGAATACCATAAACAGCAGGCTCTAAAAGATTATGAATAGCAATCCCGAATCCTCCTCCAATATAGGCAATATCCGCAAAGCGATATAGTTTATTCAGAAGACCTATACTGTTTATAATAAGTATTTTACTGTTAGAAAGTTTTTCGCTGTTCGGCTTTAATTTCGAATACAAAAGAGGTTTATAATCCTTAAATTTCTTTAATAGTTCATCAATATGTTTAGTGCTAATATCGTGTGGTGCAATTATCAATTTCAGATCTTTTGTAGATTCAGAATTCTGTGAATCTAAATAACTAAGAATAATATCTTCATCTGGTGGCCATGAACTTCCTGCACATAAAACTGGTTTTCCTGAAGTAAACTTTTCAATAATTGGTAAATCTATCTTTTGATTAACAATTTCACTAACTCTGTCAAAACGGGTATCACCTGTAACCATATTATTATTAAAGCCAATACTGCTAAGCAAGGAAGCCGAGTTTTCATCCTGTAAAAAGAAAAAATCAAAATTCTTCAACTGGTTTCTCTGCCAATAGGCCCAACTTTTAAAGAAATGCTGATCCTTTCTAAAAACTCCCGAAACAAGATAAAGCGGAATATTTTTCTTTTTTAGTGCTATAAAATAGTTGAACCAGAATTCATATTTCACAAAAATTGCCATTTGGGGTTTTACAATCTCAATTAACTTTTTCGCATTTCGCGGAGAGTCGTAAGGCAAATAAAAAATATAATCTGCGTATTGATAGTTCTTTCTTATTTCATAACCTGATGGTGAGAAAAAAGTAAGGAAAATTTTAATTTCAGGATGTTTAGTTTTTATTCTTTCAATTATTGGCCGGCCCTGTTCGAATTCACCCAGACTGGCACAGTGAAACCAAATTATTTTATCGTCGGGATTAACAGCATCGGCAATTCTTTTTAGTAAGGATTTCCTGCCTTTTAACCAAAGAGAGGCCTTAGCATTAAAGATCGCTGCTATTCCTATGCCCAGGCGATAAGCATATATGAAGATGTTGTAAATTAACCGCATTAGTAATAATAATATTTGTCGGGGGCACGCTTAAATATTGGTATCATCCAGCCTACTTTAATTCCAAAATATAAGTCCAATTTGCTCTCTGTATCTTTCTTTTGTAAATCAAAAACATAGTCTCTTTTACTTTTAGTAAATCCCTGGAAAAATTCAAACCCTCCATAAAAGTTCAAAATTCTCGACTTGCCCATATAAAAGTATCCTACAAATTCATTAATATTAATTCCTCCGGTAAGCCTATCGTAACCTTTGGCATAATCATCAGAAATCTGAGGAGCAGTATGAAACTGATTATCAATAACTAATCTATGTTCCATATATCCTACCCCACCCATTAACATCAATCCTGAATTAGGTGTAAGACTCAAAATATCAAATATTTTCCCGACCCTAAAATTCAGAGTATAACCTCTTTCATAAAGTGAAAAAAGCGCATAGGTTCCATTTCCATCGATAATATGGTCCTGATCGGTTAAAACCATACTCAATATACTTTTAGCATCTTTAATACTATTACCAAAAATATAATTCATATCCAACGAAAATAAAATATTCGATTTGCTTTTGTAGAAGAATCCTCCACCTATAGTTGAGTTATTTCCAAAAGTTTTGGCCACATCACCGCCAGGTATCTGGAATGAGTATCCAAAGTTTGGAATAAAGGCGCTTACAGCAGAATCGGCCGCATTAGTTTGGGCATCAGCATTTAATGAAATGAAACAAAACAAAATAGATAGTAAAAATATCCGCTTCATAATTTTTAATATTTATTGCAAACCTACATTTTTTCGTGGAATATTGAAACGGGAATTTGAGGAGAAAATTATTAAGGCTAAAGTTGAAAGTGCGTAAAGAAAAAAGTTACATGTTGCAGGTTGCAGGTTCGTTTTGTGAAAAACTAAAGGATTTTAAGATCAGATGATTAAATGATCAGAAGATCAGATGGACAAATGTTTGGAGATAAATACTCGAAACTCGTATCATGTATCTCGAAACCCGAATGGAGATTCCTCTTCGTCGTCCCTCCTCATTCGGAATGACATAATAGAGTTATAAGTGCCTAAAGTTAAAAGTGCCTAGAGTTCAT
>JBFFLX010000068.1:0-17518 GCA_041554435.1 Bacteroidales bacterium | reverse complement strand
TCCTGATGCACTAACCATAAGTGCTGAAACGGCAGTAGCAACTGTCCATAAAAATGTGGAGTTTTTTATTTGTTGCGGACTTATCATACTGGTAATCGATTTGAATCCTGCCTTTTCATATTCCTGTCCGTACTTTAGCATAAGCAGCCAGAAATGAGGCACTTGCCACATAAAGAAGAACATTCCCAATACCATTGCTTTGGGATCGGAAAGTTGTCCGCCGGCCGCCACCCAACCTACGAGAGGAGGGAGGGCGCCTATTACACTTCCGGGAATAACAGCAAAAGCAGTTTTTCTTTTCAGGGGAGTATAAATCCCATTATACCATATTAATGCAAGCAGACTTAACTGCAAAGCAAGAAAGCCACTACCATAATAAACTAATAATGAACCTATTATTATTTCTACTAAAGCAATAATGCTTGCGCCCAAGGTGCTAATTCTTCCTGAAGGAATTGGCCGCTTACTGGTTCTGTCCATTATAGCATCCTTATCTCTATCCTGAATATGATTCAGCACTGCTGATCCGCAAGCAAGAATGAAAATGCCCAAAGTGGGTAATATTATTCCGGTATCAATACTGCTTTTAGCCAGAATGTATCCGGCAATGGTAGTAAGAGTAACAGCAAATGTTATTCTAACCTTATTGAGTTCCATTAATAAACTAATCCACTTTTTCATATAATTATTTTATCAAATTTAATTTATTTAATGGTTGATATATAGTCGATCATATCGTTTACTTCTTGTTCAGATAAGTTAAGTTGTGGCATAAGTCCCGACTGATAACCTTTTACGGTAGAGGAAGTCGGATTTGAGATTTTATTAAATATATAATCACGATCAACGGTTATTGTTTGTTCTTTACCATCAACAATAATGGTCTCGGTTTTTCCGATGATGTCCTTAAAACTGGGACCTACTAAGCGGGTTCCATCTTGTGTATGACATGAAAGGCAGGCATTTTTCTTCATCAAAGTTAGTCCGGGGTGCTCATTGGAAAGGTCTTCCTTTTTATTGAGCCACTCTTCATATTTATTTTCTTCAATAACATGAACACTACTCAACATATAAGAGTGTAACTGTCCGCAATATTCTGCACATAAGATGTCGTATCTGCCTAATTTCTGACCTATAAACCACATGGAAAAATCTTTTCCCGGAACAACATCCTGTTTTATCCTAAATGCAGGAATATACAGAGAGTGTAAAACATCTGTTGAAACTAAATTGAGTTTTACGGCCTTGTCGATTGGAATTACCAGAGTGTCGGAAGATTTACCGTTTGGATAATTAAAAGTCCATTTCCACATCTGCCCTACGGCTTCTATTTCCATGGCATCATTGGGGGCAGTAAGCATTGGTTTATAACCTGTCCATCCGTACCAAAACATTATTAGTACCAATATAGTAGGAATAACTGTCCAGATAATTTCCAGAGTATAACTTCCTTCTATGTTTGTTGCTACGGGGTTTCTTTTTTTGCGATATCTTATAAGGAAATAAATCATAACGGCAGTAATTCCTACCAGGAAGAAAACCGCAATGGATAAAATCAGATAGAGTGAAAAATCAACTCCTTCAACAAAATTTGAAGCGTTCATATATTATCTTGTTAAATAATCGATGGTTAACATTATCATAAAAAAGGTGAAAAGAGCAAGTACTGTGCCCATCATCCACTTATAAATTTTAGGATCATATTTAATATGCATAAAATAGTATCCTACTGCTGTAGCTTTTACAGTAGCAATAATCATTGCTGTTGCTACAGAGAGAGTTCTTAATTCTGCACCGTAAACAGAAACAGCCACAGTCATAAACGTGAGCAGTATCAATGCTGCCCAGGTGCTAAAATGTTCTTTGTAAGAACTTATATGTACATTGTTATTGTCGCTCATATCTTAATGTATTAAATAGAATAAAGGGAAAAGGTAAATCCAAATTAAGTCAACAAGGTGCCAATACAATCCTGCATTTTCAGACAAGGAATATCTTTCAGGTGTAACTGTACCTTTTTTTACTCCCCTGATAACAAAAATTATAAAAATTGCACCAATAATAACATGCAGACCATGCAGTCCGGTCATAAAGAAATACAAATAAAAATAAAGTCTTTCTCCCATGGGAAGATTATCGTAATGTTCCATACCCGGGAATAATCCATGCTCGAACTTTGCGCCCCACTCGAAATATTTAACAACCAAAAACCCTAAAGCTGCGATAACTGTAAGCCACATTAGGGTAACAGAAAGTTTTTTATTTCCCTTTTGCAGGGCTGTAATCGACATGGCTATTGTCATACTACTGGTGATTAGCAGAACAGTATTGAAAGTACCCATCCAAACATTAAGTTTGAAAGAAGCCAATAGGAATGCTTCTGAATTTAACTCTCTGTAAACCATGTAAACTAAAAACAAACCTCCGAAAAGCAGCAGTTCTGTGTATAGGAACAGCCACATTCCGAGTTTCGAAGACTTTGCATCGAAATTATGTCCCGAATTTGGTAAATGAAAAGTATGGTCCATATTTTTATATTGTGTTACAATTTTCTGATTATTGATTAAATGATTATTTCAAAACGATTCTAATGTTTATGCTTATAGGCGTTTGGAAAATTATAAGGTCCGCCTTCCGGAATTTGAGGCATTTTGTCGAAATTTTCCAATGGTGGTGGCGATTTAGTCTGCCATTCCAAAGTAATTCCATTCCATGGATTGTCAGGAGCCTTTTCTCCTTTTCTTGCTGCTACAATAAGATTAATAAGCATTATAATTATGCCGATAACTGTTATCCATGAGCCGACAGTAGAAATTTGATTCAAGGAAGTAAATTCAGGTAGATAGTCGTAATATCTTCTGGGCATACCCATAATTCCAAGAATAAGCATAGGGAAATACAGAGTATTGAACCCTATAAGGAATATCGCAAATGCAGTATTCGCTACTTTTTTATTGTACATTCTACCCCATATTTTAGGAAACCAATAGTGTAATGCTCCGAAGAAGGCAAATCCTGTACCTCCAAACATAACATAATGGAAGTGTCCCACAACAAAATATGTATCGTGAACATGAACGTCGGCAGCAAGTGCTCCAAGTAATAAACCTGTTAATCCACCAATTAGGAAGTTGAAAATAAATGCCAGTGCATATAATAGTGGTGTATCAATAACAATAGAACCTTTATACAGTGTTGCTAGCCAGTTAAATACTTTAATAGATGTTGGAATTGCTACCAGAAAAGTCAGAATAGAGAAAATAATTGCCGCCGGGCCACTCATTCCGGATGTAAACATATGATGTCCCCATACGAAATAACCTATAAATGCTATTGCCATACTGGAATAAGCAATGGCTTTGTAGCCGAATATCGTTCTCTGAGCAAAGGTTGGAATAATTTCGGAAACAACACCCATGGCCGGAAGTGCCATAATATAAACCGCCGGATGCGAATATATCCAGAATAAATGCTGATATAGAATAGGATCACCACCTATGGAAGGATCGAAAAGTCCTATACCGAAAACCCTTTCGGCAACAATCATCAATAATGTAATTCCAATAACAGGAGTTGCAAGTACCTGTATCCAGGATGTTGCATAAAGTGACCATGAAAACAGGGGCATTTGATTAAATCCCATACCCGGTGTACGAAGTCGGTGAATAGTTACAATAAAGTTTAATCCTGTAAGTATTGATGAGAACCCCAGTATAAAGGCCGCTAAAACTGACATTGTAACATTAGTTCCGGTTTTTACACTATATGGCGCATAAAATGTCCAACCGGTATCAGCAGGACCATCACCAAAAATTAAAGTTGATAAAGCAAATAGTGCTCCTAAAACATAGAGATAAAATGATAGTAAGTTGAGCTTTGGAAAGGCTACATCATCTGTTCCAAGTATTAATGGAAGTAGAAAATTGCCAAATATCGCAGGTATACTGGGAATAATGAATAGGAAAATCATTATTACCCCGTGCAATGTAAATATCTGATTGTAAGTGTGAGGCTCAATAATATCCTTACCAGGTTGGAAAAGTTCCAAACGCATTAATATACCAAGCGTAGCACCTACTAAAAAGAAACTTATTATGGCGTATAAGTATAAAAGTGCAATTCTTTTGTGGTCAAGTGTGAATAACCATGACCATATACCTTTCTTCGCTTTATAGAAGTTAGTATAAGGTAAAGCATCAACTGTCATATTATTATTATTTGTTGTTATCTATTATTCTTTATTCTGATATTTATTGAAAGATATTATGGAATTATTTCCCTAAGGAGAAAATATTTATTCGTTGTTTTCGAATTTTGGTTTATGAGTTTTATTCTTATTTCCTTTATATAACAAACTGAAAAGCAGTATCAAAGCAAAAATAAGTATAATTGACCCTGATATTTTAGTAATGTTGAAAACATATTTTTTGCCTTCAGGATCATAACTAAAACAATAATTGAGAACTTTATTTATGGTGGGACCTGATTTTCCCTGTGCAGCTTCCACAATGGCCATCTTCAAATCGAAGGGAAGAAAGTAAGTACTACCATAAAGGTAGCGTGTAATCTTTCCATTGGGGCTTAATACAATGATAGTCCCGGGATGTATATACTCCTTACCTTCCTTTTTAACTTTAAAACCTACTTCGTTTAAAAGGCGGTGAATATTTGTGCTGTCGCCGGTTAGAAATTTCCAGTAGTTATCAGTATCACCATGCTTAACAAGTTTTTGATAAGTATGTTTCTTTTTCTTGGCCAGAGGAGGTTCCTCGGTAGGTGAAAAACTAATTGTAAATACGCGATAATCCTCGCCAACGTCTATATCGGTTTTGTTCATTGCCTCAGCCAAACCATTCATTAATGGGCTGCAAAGTCCAGGGCATTCATAATAAACAAGGTTGATAATGGTTGGGCGGTCTATGGCTTCCTTTAAATTTATCTCATTGTAAAGTTCATCTGTGAAAATCAAATCATCAGAAATGTATTCATCCAAATGCTCGTAAACTCCAAGTTCGTCATCTGCATATGCAGAAATTGATAAAAATAAAGAAAATGCAATTAGTAAGTTTGTTGTAACTAACTTAAAAACAGGCAGTTTCATAAATAGTGTTTTTGTAATAATATAATTTGATTTAAGGGGCCAATTTAGACTAATTATAAATAAGATAATAACGACTACTTATGACATTTTGCAGGTTTTTCTGTTAGTTTTTTAACGGAAAAAGATGGTGGCTTATAATTTTAAAACTTTGGTATTAAGTTGTTTACTTTGGTTGTAAATTCTGATTAGGAAAAATCCTGAATTGTAATTTTCCAGGTTTATTTCGGTTTCGATTTTAAAACTTTTACTAAGAAGTAATTTACCATTCAAATTATAAACTTCCAGTGTAAATTCTTCATTAAATGAAGTGCTTACATTTAATATATTTTTAATTGGGTTTGGATATAATGTAAATTCTGTGGAGATATCATCTGTTTGATTAATCCCAACAGTTGTACATTCTTTTACTTCTTCGAAAAGAACCTGCAGAGAATCGATGGGTTCAATACCGGCATCATCTTCAGTATTAACTGATAATAAGAAAGATGGTTCTCCAAAAATATCATCAGGCTGTGCCACTTTTACGAAAGAAAACAGTGATGAGGTTCCGTTACTAAAGCAACGCGAATCAGCTCCAACCATTTTCGCTCCTTGCAAAGCAGCCATGAGTTTGCAAGCTAAATCGCCTTCTTCTCTTAAGAAACGTGCTTCCATGGAATCGAGGACTTCCTGACCTTTTAATATATTTCCCTGAATGGAATAATTAGGCCCCAACACATGATTTTTATAGTCATCAGTTTGACTTCCTGTGAATGCAGCTGATAATGGATGTCCATCAACAAGTCTTACTATTCCGTACTGACGTTTTTGAGGCTGCCCCTGAGCGTCATTATTTTCCAGCCAATTAATTATTTGATCTGGTGTATCACCTGCATTCATTCTGTCTCTGGCATTTGCCTGGTTTGCAGGAAGATACCATGCTTGTGTATTTATTGCACCTACTCCCGGGAATAATTCTCCAAGGAAATCATCATCATAGCCCGGAAAATTACTCATGTCGACGCACGAAGCTCCGGCACTTCCAACTTCACCTGTTATTGAATCAACGGCGACTATTGAAAAAGTGTCCTGGGCTAAACTATTTGTAAATGATGCGATGAACAGAATTAAGATAAATGATGCAATACGTGAATACATAACTTTAGTTTTTTAATATGTTTCGAAAATAGGAAAATATTAAAGATGTTCTATTTCTTTAATGTAACCCCATCTGCTTCGAAGTAAAATTCTATTTTAGGTTGATTGATAGCATCAATTTCTTCCTGGCTTTTGCCTTCAGCTTTTGCTGCTTTTTTCAATTCAGCCACAGGAACTTCTTGTCGTATGGCAACACCCTCAATAACTGCATTTTTTCCGGTAACATCTTTTGGTAATGTGAAGGCTTCATCCTTAAATGTTACGTGCACAATTTCTCCACCACCAAGATCCATATCCATCCAGCAACCGCTCATCTGGCAAACTGCATTTATATTACCCTCTAGTTTAAGTTCCATTTCTTTCTCATTTAACATTTCCTGAGGTAGTGTTGTTGCTAAAATGATATTTTCGTTGGCAATTTTATTGCCATAAACTTCTCCTTCAACAGGGTTTAATACCTGTTTTTGCTCAGATTTACTTTTTGATTGTGATGCATTATCACATGAATTTAATGTAATTACCAAAGTTGCTATGAGTAAAAAATATTTCATAATAATTTATTTTTAAGATAAAAAAAACGGGAACCAAATTTACATTGAATTCCCGTTTTTTACTAATTTTTTTGATAGAATTACTATCTGACTATTTCGATATCTTTTACATCTTCAAGTTTAATAGTACCACCATCATTACCCCATGCATTGAGCACATAATTTATAACTGCAACGGCATCCTCATGAGTGTCTACTTGTGGTGGCATAGGAATTGAATAGGTTGCTCCATTTACTACAATAGGAGTATTGCTGCCATTAAGTACTTGTCGGACAGCACGTTTTTTGTCGGCAAATAAATAATCAGCATCTTTTAGAGGAGGAAATGCATTTGGAACTCCCATGCCGCTTGCCTGATGGCATGCAACACATTTTTCCTTATAAATTTTCGCTCCTTTGGGGAATTTTGCATCTGCAGGATCATCCGGAAGATTAATTGCAGACGAATTATTAGAAACGTTGGCTTTTGCATTCATTATTGCTATTGAACCACCGCCTATTAGTGCAATCATTAAAAGTAGTATTACTGGTTTTTTCATTTTATTTAGTATTTATTTGTTTTAACTCTAAAGTATCTGTTTTGCCACTACAGCAATTTTCATGTTTTTTCATGACATGGGGTTTTAACATTTTAGATTTCGGACTCACATACATGATTCCCAAATCCAATCCACGAAGGATGAATAAAACACCCAGCAAAATTATAAAAACTGACAACACCCAGCGGAATTTTTTACGAATTTTAGCTCCAATTATATTTCCAAGCATAGGAATAGCAAACATTATAGGAATGGTGCCTAATCCGAAAAGTATCATAAACAGTATGCCACTTACCATATTACCGGTATTTAAAGCACCAGCAACTGCCACATATACAGGTCCGCATGGCAATAAACCGTTTAATAAACCAATAAAAAACAGGCTTGGAATGGAGCCATTTGCAAAGAGTTTTCGAAATTTTCCTATAAGTTTTCCTGTATAACCGAAGAAGAAACTCTCGATTTTACGTTTATCTTTGAACAATGTTGGAAATATGACCGAAACTATCATTAAAGCCCCAATAATTATTGATGCCCACTGATGAAATCCGGCCATTTGTATTCCTTGTCCCAATAAGCCAAAAACTGCTCCAATAAAAGCATAAGTAATCGTTCTGCCTACGTTATAGGTAAGTGTTCCAAAGGCTTTTTCAATCCATGATTTTCTGCCTAAAGGCAAGGCAATGGCAATTGGACCACACATGCCAATACAATGAAGGCTTGTTATCAACCCGGTTACTAAGGCAAGTATGTAATAGCTATCATTCATCAATCGAAGAAGAAATCGCGTTCAAAATAATAACCAACATTGTTGGAATTCCAATAAATTTTAAGAAGGTACTTACCCCTTTTGAATCCGGATTTATTAAAGACAAAAGTGGTGTCGCCTGAACTTATATCAAATATCCTGTCGAGTTTAGTATCTGAAGGTCTGAAAAAATATATGCTTGCAGTATCAGCCTGAAGATCAGGAATATTTAACCTTATACCCTCTGTTATTTGTTCTAATTTGAATAGATCTCTTTTAAAGGATGCATTTTTAATTTCATAAAGACGCTGTTGATATTCCTGACCTTTGGGATAATAATCTTTCTCAACCAGGCTAATATCATTATATACACTAACTAGCACAAAGCCTATTATTAAACTCATAAACAGAACAATTGCAATAAATAGTTTTGTGCCCCAATTCCAGTTAATTTTCATATGCTTTTTAATCTAAATTATTTGGTCCTACAAAAGTACTTTTATACTCTTCTATAAGTTTACCTTCGCTAAATACACCAAATATTATTGAAGTATTGGATGATTTTATTTGATTTTTTGGAAGGATAAGCATGAATGTGCCTTTTCCCACTTCGCCCTTTTTAATAATTTCATGAGGACCGATATATTTTATATTTCCATTAACATTTATTGGTTTTAACTGTACTTCTATATCTTGTCGTATTTTGTTTACAATCTGATAATTATAAATATTGCTAAGACTGTCTTTGCCATATTCCTGATACATTGCTCCCCTTTGTCGTAAAATGGTAACTTCAAAATCTCCGCGTATCATGAACATACTTGCAACGAAGAAAAGAAGTATTGTTAGCACCGCAGAATAAGCTATTGATCTTGTATTAAAAATGGATCGTTTGCCGGTACTAATGCCTTCTTCTGAATCGTAGCGGATAAGTCCCTGTGGTTTTCCTACTCTATCCATAACTGCATTACAAGCATCAATACAAGCAGTACAATTTATACATTCGAGTTGGGTACCATCCTTGATGTCGATGCCTGTGGGGCATACTGTTACGCAACTTTTACAGTCTATACAATCGCCAAAGCCCTTTTCTTTTGCTAGTTTTAAAGGGCCTCTTGGTTCGCCTCTTTTATAGTCGTAGGCAACCATAATAGTTTTCTTATCAACTAAAACTCCTTGCAACCTTCCATATGGGCAGGCAATGGTACAAACTTGCTCACGGAAAAAGGCAAACACAAAATAGAAAACTCCGGAGAATAAAATTAATGCTGCAAAACCTCCTGTATGAACCAAAGGACCTTGTTTGTAGAATTCTAATACCTGATCTGCCCCAATTATATAAGAAAGGAATGTGGAGGAAGTTATAACTGCAATAGAGAAGAAAATTATATGTTTTAATGTTTTTTTTCTGATTTTATCAAAATTCCATTCTTGTTTATGCAG
Organism: Bacteroidales bacterium; assembly: GCA_041554435.1. GTDB lineage: Bacteria > Bacteroidota > Bacteroidia > Bacteroidales > F082 > BM524. The sequence goes on along the minus strand of JBFFLX010000068.1, from coordinate 7,999 downwards.
ACGTTTTTGTGCGGCAGCATCACCTTCAATAAGATACTCTATTCTTCTGAAAATGAATTCCATAAATATTGTTTGAGGGCATACCCATCCACAGAAAAGTCTTCCAAAAATTACTGTAAAAAGTATAACAAATACAATTAGAGTAATAAATGATAGAAATATAAGGTGAAAATCCTGAGGCCAGAAAATTACTCCAAAAATGATAAATTTTCTTTCCAGAATATTAAACATCATTATTGGGTCGCCTTTGTATTTTAATAAGGGACCAATGAACAGTAACAATAGCAAGATAATTGCAACTATTCTTCTTTTATTAAAAAGTTTACCCTTAGGTTTTTTTGCATAAACCCAGTTTCGTTTACCTTGTTCGTCAACAGTGGCTATTCTATCTCTAAATGAATAGTCTTTTTTAGCCTTTGAATTCATTTTCGGAAGTGATTTTTATCATAAAATTAACTGTAAAGGTAAAAAAAGCCGGACGAAAATTCCGGCTTTTTTTAGAATTATTTAAATCCTGATAATATTAGTATTTTTCTCCCTGTGGGGCTTTTGGATTAGCAGGAGTTGTCCCCTGAATTTTTAATATTATATAACTTATAACTTCAAGGCGTTCCTTTTTTGATAACTGGTCTTTATAAGGAAGCATCCCCTTTTCAATTATGCCATCGGTTACAATTTTAAACATATCTTCAACAGTATTGCCATGTATCCAATATTCGTCGGCCATATTTGGACCAACAAGACCTCCGCCATCAGGAAGGTGGCAAGCAGCGCAAATCTTATTCCATGTTGCCTGACCTGCAGCCAATGAAGCATCGTCTTCAAGAAGAGCTATTTGGACGGCGTCGTCAGCAGTTTTTTCAGGCTGGGCATTTGTAACTCCTTCCATTTCCATAGCATATTCACGATCCTGTTTTAGGTCGTCGGAATTAAATACAAATAAACGCACCATATAAACTATTGCAATGGCAATGGTAATATAGAAAAGCCATTTCCACCAGGGCGGTAAATCATTATCGAGTTCTCTAATGCCATCATAATCATGATCTTTAATAAGACGTTCATTGGTGATGGTATCAAATTCGTATTCTTCGTTTTTATTATTGTTATTATCTGTAGCCATCTTAAATTTTTTTAAATATTCAAATCATTTTTACTCTTATACTGAAAATCGGTGTTGCCATCGAGTGGCAGATTGCTCATTTCTTCAATGTGCTTCTTATCTGTTTTAATGACTAAATAGCCAACTAACATAAAAAAGGAGAAGAAAATTAACAGGGAGATTATGGGATATATTTCTACACCTTCAATATTCTCCAAAGCATTTATTACAATTTTCATTATTCAGTATTTTAAGATTATTTGTCTTTGTATAAGTCTGTACCTAATCTTTGCAGATAAGCTATCAAAGCAATTATTTCCTTATCATTTTGAACATCAATTCCATTACTGCGCAAGTCATCGCCTATAAGGGCAGCTTGTTCCTGTAATTTTGCAAGAGCTTCTGTTTCAAATCCCTCAGGATAAGGAACTCCAACCTTACGTAGAGTTGATATTTTAGCTTCAAGGAGGCTAACATTTAATGCATCTGTAGCCAACCATGGATAAGCAGGCATAATTGATGCTGCATTCATCTTTTGTGGATCAACCATATGATTATAATGCCATGAATTTGGTTTGCGATATGAATTTACAACTCCATCGTTTACACCCTCGCGTGCCAAATCAGGGCCGGTACGTTTGGAACCAAACTGGAAAGGAAAATCATATACACTTTCACCGGATTTTGAATATTCACCATAACGTGCTACTTCCGAGCGGAAAGGTCTGATCATTTGAGAGTGACACACATAACAACCTTCTCTAATGTAGATATCCCTGCCTTCAACTTCTAAAGGAGTATACGGCTGAATACTTGAAATAGTTTTAACGTTGGATTCAACCAGATACATTGGAATTATTTCAATAAGTCCACCGATTAAAATTACAACCAAAGATGCAATTGTAAATTGTACCGGACGTCCTTCCAGTTTTCTGTGCCAACTCTCATTTGCATGAGATTTTGTGGTTGCAGGCGCTTCATCATTTTCGGTGGCGAGGAATGATCCGGCTTTCACAGTTTTGATTATGTTAAAAACAAATAATATTGCTCCCACAAAATAAAGTGTTCCACCAAATGCTCTCAAATAATAAAATGGTAAAATTTGAGTAACCGTTTCAAGGAAATCAGGATAAGTTAATAAACCGTCATCTGTAAAATTTGTCCACATTAAACTTTGAGTGATGCCTGCAAAGTAAAGTGGTACAGAGAAGAATAACATCCCTAAAGTAGCTATCCAGAAGTGTACATTAGCCAGTTTAACTGAGAAGAGTTTTGTTTTAAATAAACGTGGAGCCAGCCAATAAATCATACCGAATGCCATCATTGAGTTCCAGCCAAGGGTTCCAATATGAACGTGTGCGATTGTCCAGTCGGTGAAATGACTCAATGCATTTACCGATTTCAAGGAAAGCATGGGCCCTTCGAAAGTCGACATTCCGTAAGCAGTTATCGCAACAACCAACATTTTTAATACTGGATCCTCTCGAACTTTATCCCATGCACCTCGCAATGTTAGTAAACCATTTATCATACCTCCCCAGGATGGAGCAATTAGCATTATAGAGAAAACAACTCCCAATGCCTGAGCCCAATCGGGTAATGATGAATATAATAAGTGGTGCGGACCTGCCCAAATATAAAGGAAAATCAATGACCAGAAGTGAATAATTGAAAGTCGGTATGAGTATACCGGACGGTTAGATACCTTAGGAATAAAGTAGTACATCATACCTAAAACAGGTGTTGTAAGGAAGAATGCAACTGCATTATGACCATACCACCATTGTACTAATGCATCCTGGATACCTGAATAAATGGGGTAGGAGTGCAAAAAGGAAGTAGGTATTTGTAAGTTATTTACAATATAAAGTACTGCTACTGTTACCCATGTTGCTATGTAAAACCATATGGCCACATAAATGTGTTTTATTCTTCTGTTTAATATCGTCCAGATTAAGTTGATTCCAAAAACAACCCATACCAGAACCACAAGAAGGTCGATAGGCCATATTAGTTCAGCATATTCCTTGGATTGTGTTAATCCAAATGGTAATGAAATAGCAGCTAAAACTATAATTAACTGCCATCCCCAGAAATGAATGGTTCCCAATGTTTTGCTGTACATTGGTGTTTTCAATAAACGGGGCGTTGAATAGTAAATAGCAGTAAATATTGAGTTACCGATAAAAGCAAAAATTGCCGCATTGGTATGTACAGGCCTTAGCCTTCCAAAGGTAATCCATGGCAGTCCACCATTAAGGGAAGGGAAAATTAATTCAAAAGCCGCTGTTAAGCCTACAAGCATAGCCACAACTGCCCATAAAACTGTGGCAAACATGAACATCTTAGTAAGCTTGTTGTCATAGGTAAACTTTTCTAATTCCATAAACTTAAATATTGGTTTAAATTATTTGTTGGTTTCTATTGAATTATCGGTTTTGCTGGTAGTTTTTTCTTGAGGTTTTTTTAAAGTTGGTGTTTCAGGGATTGTAGTGTCATCAAATAACATTCGTACTGCAGGAGAATATGTGTCATCATACTGACCACTCTTTACGGCCCATATGAAAACCCCTAAAAACCCTCCGGCTACAACTATTCCTATTATTATTAAAACTACTATAATTGACATTTAAGTAATCAAGTGCCTAAATGGAAAATAAAGAACAAAAATATGAAAAATTTCGTAGAAATGAAAATTTTTCTAATTTAGAAAGGTTAAAAATAAGGCTGTAATAAACAGAAATACAGTTATTTACTAAATTTTCTTATTTGAGAAATAATTTATACTAAAAGTTGCAAAGGCCACAACACTTATTGAACTTACAGGCATCAAAATGGCAGCGATAATGGGAGAGAGGATTCCCTGTACCGCAAAGAATAATCCAATCAGATTATATAAAAAGGAAATAACAAAACTAGCTCTGACAACCCTCATCGATATCTTGCTGAAATTGATAAAGTTGTATAACTTGCCAAATTTCGACGACTCTATAATTCCTTCACAGGCAGGGGAGAAACTAAAAATATCGTCGGCTACTGTCAGGCCTACTTCACTTTCCATAAGTGCTCCTGCATCATTAAGACCATCGCCTATCATTAAAACATGAATGTTTTTATCTTGTTTGAGATTTTTAATGAATTCTTGTTTGTTGGTAGGACTTTGGTTAAAAAGCATGGTGGTATTTTTCCCAAAATATTTTTCCAGATTTTTTCTCTCTGAGTCATTATCTCCCGAAAGAAGATAAAGTTTTTTGTCTTTTGCAAAACCATTTATAACTTCCTGTAATCCTTCTCGATAAATGTTTTCCAATGTATAATGCCCTAAAATATTATCGTCGATAAAAACAAAAACATTAGTTGATTTGGTTACTGTATCATCTTTTCCACTCACAAATTTTCTGGAACCAATATTTACTTTTTTGCCATCAATTGTTGCGCTGATTCCCAGTGATGGGAGTTCTTTAAAATCCTCTATTTCAATTAAATCCTCTATTTCAATTGAGTTAAAAATGGCAACGCTTAGTGGATGGCTCGAGTGTGCACAAACTGATTTAATAATTTGTTTTTGACTTTCACTTAATTCGCTTCCAACAAAATTGGTTTTGATCCTGCTGTTTATTGTGAGAGTTCCCGTTTTATCGAAAACAATGGTATTTATTTTATAAAGATGTTCGATTATATCTGAATTTTTCAAATAGAAACCTTTTCTGCCAAAAACCCGCAAAGTACTTCCAAATGTAAAAGGAACTGTTAATGCCAAGGCACAAGGACAGGCAATTATGAGTACTGAAGTGAATGCATAAATGGCAAGGGATGAGTCGTTAAAAAGCCAGTAAATGCCTGCGCTAAAAGCAATTAAAAGAATAATTACCGTAAAGTATTCGCTAATTTTGTTAATTAAAGAGTTGAGTCTGGTAGAAGTATCTTTCTTATTTGTGTCCTGATTCCAGAGTTGAGTTAAGTAACTTTGCTCAACGGTTTTTATAACCTCCATCTCAATGGAACTACCCACTTGTCGCCCGCCGGCAAAAATTACTTCCCCTTCTTTCTTATTAATTGGCATTGCTTCGCCCGTAACAAATGAATAATCAATATTGGCATCTCCTTTTAAAAGTTTGGCGTCGGCCGGAATTAATTCCTGATTTCTAATAATTATTCTGTCGTTTACTTTTAATTTTTTTAATGGTACAGAAACTGATTTATTTCCTTCTATTTTAGTTACTGCCACGGGAAAATACGATTTATAATCCCTTTCGAACGATAATGCCTGATAGGTACGTCCCTGATACCATTTTCCTATTAGCAGAAAGAACACCAATCCTACCAAAGAGTCAAGGTAGCCTATTCCGTTTCCGCTTATGATATCATAACTGCTTTGAACGAAAAGTGTAAATATCCCCAAAGTTATTGGCAGATCGATATTTACCATCTTGTGTTTCAGGGCTTTAAATGCTGATAGATAATAATCGTTGGCGCTGTAAAAAACCACCGGCAGAGCTAAAATGAAACTCATCCAGCCAAAAACTTTAATAAATAAATCTTCCAGTTGATCGCCTCCAGGAAGGTATTCCGGAAAATTATAGAGCATTACATTTAAAAGACTAAAACCGGCAACTCCTATTTTAAGCAATAAATCTTTTTCGTGGTTTTTGCCTTCTTTTTTATTTAACTGATCGAGGGTTATTTCGGGGACGTAATGTATTGAAGCAAGTAATTCAACTATCTGACGTAAACTTACCTCATCATTTCTAAAACTAATACTTAGTGTTTTTTTTGGAAAATTTACAAAAGATTGTACGATGCCTGCATTCAATGTATGTAGGTTTTCAAGCAGCCAAATACATGAAGCACAGTGTATTCCAGGAATAAAAAGGTTTATTTTGCTAAGATGACCATCTGAGAAGTCTAAGATTTGCCCGAGAATTTCTTCATTATCAAGATAGTCGTATTTGTCGCCAATATCGTTATTTTCAACCTTAATGCCCGACATTGGTTGTATTTTATAATACTTATCTAGCTCTTTCTCGTTTAATATTTGAAATACAGTTTTGCATCCATGACAACAAAACGATCGTTCATCAAAAATTACGGGATTTTTACCGCAATCTTCACCACAATGGACGCAATTCTGACCCACTATTTTAGTTTATATAATATTCAGAAAATGTTATTGCCCACATTCCTCTCATGTCAACTTCTTTAAAATCAACTGCTTTGTCTTGCGGATAAAGTTCTTTTATCTTAGCAGCCACATCAGGATTGATATCTTTTTCAAGACTGCCATGACAGTTTAAGCAAAGTGGTTTCATGGTGATAGGAGCGTAATAAATAGGATGATGGTCGGCGCTCAACTGAATTTTTGGTTTCATGGGAGTTTTAGAAATCCATGAAAGGACGAAATCTTTATAGATTCTTGTTTCCTGTTCATTCATCCTGTTCTCAGGATTTCGGTTTTTTAGAGCTAACCTTCTAATAACAGCCTGCTCAGCATAGGATGCTGAATCTGATATCATCATAGCTTTTTCATTACAAAATCCAATTGCTCCTTCCATATCGCCTCTTTGAATAGCTTTCAGCAATTCCGACTTAAACGTAATTTGCATTTTTGTTGTTAAAGCCCTTCCTTTACGCAATAACATTTCGGTTGTACTATCATTTAGATTAATGGGGATAGTTTTTAATGGTGTTATAGTAAGTTGCTTTTTTGCTTGCTTCTTATCCAACTTTAATTCTTTATTTTCATTAGGATTATTGCAAGAAAAAAGAGCAAATGCCAATGCTATTGATAAGATGTATACAGATTTCATTTTTATAATTTATTAGTTTCAACTGATATCACTTTGCCTACAAAATTAAGATTTTCTCCGGCTAAAGGGTGATTAAAATCAAGAGTTACTGCCTCTTTAAGTATTTTTATAATTTTTCCATGATGTTTGTTGCCATCTTTATCGGTCATGGGAATAATATTTCCAATTTGAATCATCTTTTCATCAACTTTTCCATCTACTTCAAAAGTGTCTAATGGCATGTCGAAAATAGCGTAAGGATCAACAGGTCCGTAAGCATTTTCAGCTTTGATTTCAAAATCGAAACTATCGTCTTTACCGAGGCCGTTTAAGTTTTCTTCAAAATCGGGTAGTAATTGCTTTATTCCAAATACAAATTCGGCGGGATTATCTGCCGGAATCTCCTCAATTACTTTGCCCTTTGAAGTTTTTAATGTATAAATAAGTTTGGCTTTTGTGCCGGATGAAATTTTCATATTAATTTTTTTGCAAAGGTAAAATATTGAGATAATTATTGGTAATAAAAATAATATGGTTGACTCATTGTGATGGGAACGCGGACCTGTCTGCCGAACAGGCAGGTGACGCGGATTAAACTGATCTACGCGGATTCGTTTTGGTTATAAATGACAGATCCTTGAGAATCTGCAGTATCCGCCTCAATCGTGTTCCTTTCAAATCCTCCCTCTAACTAGAACAAAACTAATAAAGCTGGAATCCAGAACACCATTTCTCCAACAATTCTATACAATTCATTATTTACAAATCGTTGTGGAAATATGTTTATAATCAGCAAGATAGTGTTCATTAACAACATAATAATTACTGCAACCAATTGCAAGTCAGATGTATTGAAGATTATCAAATACAGCAGCAATACAAACAGCAAAATATGTAATGTTTTTAAGAAAACATTTGTTGATTTTCTGCCGAAAGAAACAGCGAAACTACTATGACCTTCCTTTGTGTCTTTGTCATAATCGAAATATGAAGCCATTATTCCTTCGGCAAAAGCCAGCAAAAACATTATTATCATTGTAGCGAAAACAAACATATCAGGCATTTCCTTTTTGTTTAATAAAGGAACCATCCATATGCCAACAACATAAAC
>JBFFLX010000067.1:0-17598 GCA_041554435.1 Bacteroidales bacterium | reverse complement strand
TAACCTTCCCGATTTTGAAGGCAGCCTTTCGTGGTTTACACAACCCGGAAAATCATTCGCCAATGAAATTTCCGATCGATTGAAAGTTATTGCATGTATTGAAAAACCAAATAATATTCATTCGGAAGTTATTGATGAAAGTCTCACAAACGATGATCTGGATTTCATTAAAAAGAATGTAAGTGCCAAAGAAGGCGATGCACAAATTGTTTTCTGGTGTGAAGAAGAGGATATAAAAACTGCTCTGGAAACCATAGAAGAGAGATGCATAATGGCCTTGGAAGGAATACCTGAAGAAACCAGAAAATCGCTTACTGACGGGACAACAATTTTCGAGCGTGTATTACCGGGTGCCGACCGTATGTATCCTGATACCGACTCTGCTCCTATTCCTTTGGAAGATGAGTATATAAAATCGCTGGAAGAAAATATGCCGGAAGATATTATCGAAAGATACTATAAACTTAAAGCATGGGGAGTTCCCGAAGATGTTTATACCTATATATTTTCAAAAAATCTGTTCCCTCTAATGGAGGAGATAATTGAAAAAACCGGAATTCAGGAATCATATTTGGGAACATTTATAGGACATAAACTGAAGTTTGAAGAAGGTCGTAAGTCAGCCGATAAAGAATTCAATTACAGAATTATACTTCGTTTATTTGAATTTCTGAAAAAGGAAAATCTTGATTTCAAACTAGCCGATAAAATGATTCCGTTTTTAATGGAACATCCTAAAATGGAGTTCGAATCCATAATTTTGACATTAAAACTCAAAAGAATTCCAAAAGAAGAAATCCTTGCAAGAATTCCTATTTTAAAACTGAAATTTGCAGAAGGAAAAACAGAAATTGACAAGGTAAAACAAAGAAACTGGATAATGGGTCAGTTGAAAAATCAGGCATTAGGAAATATTAATCTTCAGGAACTTAGTAAAGCAATTAACAATGGATAACGATATTTTTCAAGGATATAAAGGCGATGCACTGGAAGTGCTGAAGAAATATAATGTAAGAGTTTGGGGAACTACCAAAGTAGAAACCACGAGGGGTACTTTTGAAGGCACTGTTTTACCACGTTCAGAAAATGACGACGACAAACATATAGTTGTAAAAATTATCACAGGCTATAATATAGGTATCGATATAAGGACCATAAAAACCATGGTTGAAACCGGCTATAAAAAAGCCAATTATAAAATTCCCGAAAAAGAATTTCCATATACTAAAGGTCTTCCCAGAGTTAAACTTTTTGGAACAGGTGGTACAATAGCCTCGCGCCTGGATTATCGCACAGGTGCCGTAATTCCTGCTTTCTCACCCGGAGAACTTTATGGCGCGGTTCCTGAGTTAGCCGACATATGTAATCTGGATACAGAGAAAGTATTCGCTGTTTTCTCAGAAAATATGGGACCCAAGCAATATGTTGCTCTGGCAAAAGCCATAGGTAAAGAAATAGAAAAAGGTGTTGATGGTATTGTTATCGGTCATGGTACAGATACACTACACCATACCGGTGCAGCACTTACTTTTATGTGTCAGAATTTGCCGGTTCCCGTAGTATTGGTAGGATCGCAACGATCTTCTGACCGACCAAGTTCCGATGCTGCACTTAACTTAATGCATGCCATGCGCGCTGCCGGGCATTCCGACATAGCCGAAGTTCAGGTTTGTATGTTCGGACCTACTTCCGATGAATACGGATTGCTCCATAAAGGAACCAGAGTGAGAAAAATGCACTCCTCCTATCGCTCTACTTTCAGAACCATTGGCGATACTCCTTTGGCAAGGATAACAAGGAAAGAAATCCTTCCTATCAAGAAGAATTATAATAAACGCAGAAACGATAAAAACGTAAAAATTCTGCCTTATTTCCACGATAAAGTTACCATGCTTTACTATTATCCCGGTATGTCGCCCGACACTCTGGATGCTTTAGTAGATTGCGGTTATAAAGGAATAATTTTCGTAGGAACCGGTTTGGGGCATGTTAACAAAGAACTCTATCCTGCCATCGAACGTGCTCAGGCTAAAGGAGTTCATATGTATATGACACTTCAAACTTTATGGGGTTATGTGCATATGTTTGTTTATGATACAGGCCGCGATATGATGGCCAAAGGCATTATTCCTGCTGGAAATATGTTACCCGAAGTAGCATGGGTAAAACTTAGCTGGGTTCTCGGCCAAACCGAAGATCCCGAGGAAGTAAAACGTATGATGCTCACATCAATAAACGATGAAATAACCCTAAGAGAACCTTATAACGGATATTTGGTTTATCAGGGTGGAGTGCCTGAGGTTGAGGAGTTTATAAAGAAGGTGCATAAGTAGACTGTTATTTTATTTAGAAAGCAAACCCTACTTTTATTCCAAAATGCAAGGTTGGGGCAAGATTATGCTTTTTGGAGACGCTTAAATCAAATGTCTCAACAAAATCTGTCTTATCACATTGGCACTCATCATATTGTGTGTATTCTATTGAATAATAAGTCAATGTACTAATATCAGTTATCCTCATACCAAATCCAAAAAACACATCAACCACTATATTGTTTGAGTAAATCATTTGATTACCCCAGATGAACTTAATTCCAAAATTATTTCGTTTCTCCACTTGCTCCGCCTCATAACAAATTGATTCATAGTTATATTTTATTGATTTATAATACTTATATCTTAATATGGGTTTAAAATAAAATCCAGACATAGCCTGATATGCATTGTCATAAAATTTTGGCCCAACACTCAGAGAAAAACCACTTACAGGCATCATCTCATGTATATCCTGGAAAAATGGCAAAAGAGGTTCTGTGCATTTATGTCCAACGCTTATGTATGCCGAATAAAAATAGTCAAAACGCGATTCAATACTTATCTTTTTATCTAGTTTCCTTTCGTAAGAAATGTTTGCTACGCCTGCTATAAATAGTAATGGGTTAGTTTTTAAAATGTTTAAATTTGTTGTGTCATGGACGCTATGCTTTGCAATTCTTAATTCCCGCCTTTGATTTTTATTTATCTTTTTTTTCATTAAAGCCTTTTCATGACTATAATGCAATCTTTGAAAAAAACTAGTATCCCTTTTTGTACTATCTATATTTTGTCCAAAAAGATGAAATGAAGATACAGACGAAATAATAATTAATACTAATAATATGCTTTTCATTTTAAAACACTTATTAATCTGGCTTTATGTAAATTTCAAGATTCTTTTATTGCACTTTTTAAATAGAATATATTGAATTTGGTTTTGGTGTAAAATTTAAAGTATTTGATTTTCACAAAGATAAGCAATCAAGTACCGAAAATCAATATTTTAAAGTGTCGATTTATTTGCAAATAATACAAAAAAAGGACGATCAACCTTCGCTAATCGCCCTCTATTTAATAAAAGCATTATTGTTTCCAATAATGTATTCAACCAAAATAATTCAAAATCATTAATTATTTATTCAGGAAAGCATCATACATCCAAACAAGTTTTTCCTGTTCTCTGATGTAATCGCTCATCAAACTGTTAGTACCTTCATCATTTGCGTCGGCCGATTCATTAAGTATCAAACGCTGTTTCCCAATTAGTAAGCTTAAACTGTTTACTAAACTTTCAACATTATGTTTTCCATCAACTGTGTTTTCCGCTTCAGCAATTTCAGAAGTTTTTAGGTAATCCGAAAAACTATGTGCAGGAGTGTGACCCAATGTAAGTATACGCTCTGAAATCTCATCAATTTTTATGTTTAAGTCGTTATATAATTCTTCAAATTTTATGTGTAATTCGAAGAACTTTTCACCTCTTACATTCCAGTGAAATCCTCTCACATTAGTGTAAAACACCTGATAGTTCGCAAGTAAATCGTTTAAACTATTTGCTAATTTCTCTGATTTTATTTTATCTATTCCTATTCTATTCATGTCTTTATTTTTATGTGTTGTTTTAATTTTTAAGCAAAAATACTTCCTATAACAATATATGTCAAATCAATATTTTTTATATTTTTATAGTTTTTATCTATATTGTTATGATTAGCTTAATTCAGTTGGAATATATAGTTGCTGTTGACACATACAGGCATTTTGCCACTGCAGCCGAGAAGTGCTTTGTAACACAGCCAACACTAAGTATGCAAATAATAAAGTTGGAAGATCAGTTGGATTTAAAAATATTCGACAGAAGCAAACAACCTGTAATTCCCACAGTAACCGGAAAAAAGATAATTGAACAGGCCCGTAAAATTTTGGATGAATCAAAACGCCTCGACCAATTAATACAGGAAGAAAAAGACGATTTGTTTGGCGATTTTCGAATTGGAGTAATCCCAACAATTTCACCATATTTATTAGCCCGGTTTACCGGGAAGTTTAAATCGGAAAACCCAAACTTGCATCTGATTGTAAAAGAAATCGTCACGGAAGACATAATTTATCAATTAAAAAATGACCTTATAGATGTAGGTATAGTTGTGAGTCCTATAAATGAAAATGGAATAACCGAATGGCCACTTTATTATGAGGAAATGCAAATTTATTCCAACAAAAATCACCGTCTGGCTTCCATGTCAAAAATAAAAATAAAGGATATTCACACTAATGACATCTGGCTTTTAAACGACGGCCATTGTTTTAGAAATCAGGTTGTTAATCTATGTAAAATAAATAAATCCGAAGATTCAGACCTTCCTTTTGAGTTTGCCGGTGGAAATATCGACACCTTATTAAAAATAATTGATAAGGAAGGTGGCTATACTTTGATTCCGGAATTGGCGTCCATGGAAATGAGTGCTTCAAGGAAAAAACAAGTAAGTAAATTTTCCAATATTACTCCTTTAAGAGAGGTATCATTAATTTATACCAGAAAATACGAAAAGGCGAAATTTATCGACCTTCTGGCAGAAGCCATAAAAACGTCAATCCCAAAATCGCTTCTCAACAAAAACAGAGGCACAATAGTAAAGTGGAGATAGAGTTTATAAATGAATAGTTTAGAAAGAATAATATAGAGTTATCAATAGTTATCAGGTTATCATTGTTATCGAGTTATCGTTGTTATCGTTGTTGTCATTGTTGTCATTGTTGTCATTGTTGTCATTGTTGTCATTGTTGGTATGATTGTATAAAAATAACCTTTCCAACTCCGAGGCGACGGAGCTTTCAGCCTTTCCAACCCTTCCCCCCTTTCCCACCTTTCCAACCTTTCCTACCTTTCCCCTCCTTCCAACCTTTCCAACCCTTCCAACCCTTTCAACCTTTCCCACCCTTCCAACCTTTCCCACCCTTCCAACCCTTCCAACCCTTCCCACCTTTCCCACCTTTCCCACCTTTCCAACCCTTCCAACCTTTCCCACCTTTCCAACCCTTTCCAACCTTCCCAACCTTTTCAAATTTAATTTGACTTGCCCCGATTAAAATCCGTATCTTTGCAGCAGCGATGAAAAAAGGACGATTTATAGAGATTAATTTCCCAAATTGGAAAGAAGAGGCACATAATGGTCTAATAATTCTTGACTTTTGGGCTGAATGGTGTGCTGCATGTAATGTACAGGATAAGTTTTATAAGGATTTGTTGAACAAATTTCCTGAAAAACTTAAAATTGGAAAAATAAATGTGAGCGACAACAAGATACTTACAGAAAAGTTTAGGGTAAAAAATATACCTTATTTAATACTATTAAACGATGGAGAGGAAATTGCCAGAATGGAAGGCCTCGAAAGCACTGAATATTTGGTTCGTTTAATAGAAAAAGAGTTAGATACCTAATAAATAATCATAAAACTTTTTTAATGAATTTATATTTTTGGATACCGTTTGGGATTTTAATAGTGGTATTTCTCTTTGCCTTTTACAAAAGGTATAAAATGATAAAGGGCTTGAAAGATATACCAGAAAGTGAAAAGTTAAAAATACTGCGCGACTCTAACTTTAAAAATACCATTTCAAAGGGTATTTCTTTAGTTGATTTTTGGGCCGAATGGTGCACTCCATGTAAAATCCAGGGTCCTATTGTTAATGAAGTGGCAGAGAGTATTGGCGACAAGGCAAATATCTGTAAACTAGACGTTGACAGCAATAAAAAAACGGCGACACAATATGGAATAAGGAGTATTCCAACCATAATTATTTTTAAAGATGGTGAGATCGTAAAGAAGTTTACCGGTGTAAAAACTAAGGGAGTTTTACTTAAAGCTGTTAAGGAACTTCTCTGATATTCATTAATAAACAGATAAATATTCAGTTTATATAATTTAAATCATACATATAAGTAATTGTAACTATTTAAATTATTGGAAGTTAGGTCAGGAAACAAAATATCAACAAATTATTGTTTACAAATTTGTTTATACCAAATAATGTTTCTATTTTTGCAGCCCGATTTTTAGGGCTAATTAAATAACGGCTTAAGAAACATAAAGATATAATGAATACATTAAGTTATAAAACAGTAAGTGCTAATAAAAACACTGTAAACAAAGAGTGGCTTTTAATTGATGCTGAAAATGAAGTGTTGGGTAGGTTAGCTTCTACCACTGCTATGTTACTTCGTGGTAAATACAAGCCAGAGTATACTCCTCATGTAGATTGTGGTGATAATGTTGTAATAATCAATGCTGATAAGATCAGATTAACTGGTGACAAATGGGAAGCTAAAACGTATATCCGTCACAGTGGTTATCCTGGTGGACAGAGAAGTGCAACAGCACGCGAGTTGATGGCTAAAAAGCCTACAGCAATGGTTGAAAAAGCCATTAAAGGTATGTTACCCAAGAACAAACTTGGAGCAGATCTTTTCCGCAATCTTTATGTATATGCCGGAAGTGAGCACGAACAAACTGCTCAAAAACCGAAGAAAATAAATTTAAAATCAATCAGATAATTAACAAATGGAAGTTGTTAACACACTCGGTAGAAGAAAAACCGCGATTGCCAGAATTTACGTTACTGAAGGCGAAGGAAAAATTACTATAAACAAACGTGATTATAAAGAATTTTTTCCAATGGCCACTTTACATTATGTTGTTGAACAGCCACTTATGCTGACCGACAACTTAGGTAAATACGACATTAAAGTAAATTTAGATGGCGGTGGTATTACCGGACAGGCAGAAGCTCTTCGCCTTGCCATTTCACGCGCGCTTATCAAGATTGACCCGGAATATCGTCCTATTCTTAAAGAAAACGGACTACTTCGTCGTGACCCACGTATGGTGGAACGTAAGAAGCCTGGTCAGCCAAAAGCTCGTAAGAAATTCCAGTTCAGTAAACGTTAATATTTTTTTTCCTTTATACCGGAACGAGTTTAGTATCCAAACTGCCAAAACTTCAATATGAACTATTTGGTGGTTGTTAAAGAGAATGTAAACAAAAAATTAAAGTAATGATCAAAGTAAGTTTTGAGGATATGCTTGATGCAGGGGTTCATTTTGGACACCTCCGTCGTAAGTGGAATCCTAACATGGCTCCTTATATCTTTATGGAGCGTAATGGTATTCATATCATTGACCTGTACAAAACACAGGCTAAATTAGATGAAGCGCAAAATGCTCTTAAGCAAATCGCTAAATCAGGTAGAAAAATTCTTTTTGTTGCCACTAAAAAGCAAGCAAAAGATATAGTTGCTGAAACAGTGCAGAAAATTAATATGCCATATATTACTGAGCGTTGGACAGGTGGTATGTTAACAAACTTTGCTACAGTTAGAAAAGCAATTCGTAAGATGACAGGTATCGATAAGTTGATGAAAAGCCCTGCTTATAACAACCTTTCGAAACGTGAACGTCTGCAAATTACACGTGAACGTGCAAAATTGGAAAAAACATTGGGAAGTATTGCCGATATGAATCGCATACCTTCTGCATTGTTTATCGTTGATATAAATAAAGAACATATTGCTTTAGCAGAAGCAAAAAAATTAAACATCCCTGTTTTCGGAATGGTTGATACCAACTCCGATCCTACATCTGTTGATTTTGCTATTCCTGCCAATGATGATGCTTCTAAATCAATTTCTTTAATTGTTACTGCTGCGGCTCAAGCTATTGCTGAAGGTCTTAACGAAAGAAAACTTTCAAAAGACAAAAAAGATCAGGAAGCTAAAGATGAGCAGGAAGCTAAAGAGATTAAAGTTAAATCAAAAGCACTTGAAGATGCTGAAGCTCAGGCCGATATTGATGCTGAAAAAGCAAAGGTAAAAGCAAAAGCTAAAACAGCTGATGGTGAAAAAGAAACTTCTAAACCAAAAAGGACTAGAAAACCAGTTTCGAAAAAGAAATAATAATATTTTAAGATAAAACTGTATTTAAGATGAAAATAACAGCCCAACAGGTAAACGAACTCAGAAAAATTACCGGTGCAGGTATGATGGATTGTAAAAATGCATTGGTAGAATGTGACGGAGACCTTGAAAAAGCAATTGACGTACTAAGAAAAAAAGGACAAAAAGTAGCCGCTAAACGTGCTGATCGCGAAGCCGGTGAAGGTGTTGTTCTTGCTAAAGTTAGTGATGACAAAAAATATGGTGCTGCAATTATGATAAATTGCGAAACTGATTTCGTTGCTAAAAATGCTGACTTCATTTCTTATGTTCAAAGCGTATTAGATTTAGGTATAGAAAATCGTGCAGCAAGTGAAGATGCTCTTAAGGCCCTAACTCTTGACGGAAGAACAGTTGAAGAAACTATTACTGATCAAACAGGTGTTATAGGTGAGAAAATTCAATTAGGTCATTATGATGTTATTGAAGCCGAATCAGTATATGCTTATATTCACCCGGGAAACCGTATTGCAACTGTTGCAGGTTTCAACAAAGCTGGTGATAACTTAGCAGACGCCGGTAAAGATGTAGTTATGCAAATTGCTGCTATGTCGCCTGTTTCTTTAGACAAAGAAGATGTTTCTCAGGAAATGATCGATCGTGAAATTGAAATTGGTAAAGATCAAGCTCGTCAGGAAGGTAAACCAGAAGAAATGCTTGAAAAAATTGCTATTGGTAAATTGAATAAATTCTTTAAAGAAAATACTTTATTAAATCAGGCTTTCATTAAAGATTCAAAACAATCAGTTTCTCAGTATCTTAAATCAGTTGACAAAGATCTTACTGTAACTGCTTTTAAACGTCTTGCTCTTCAGAGCTAAGAACTTAATAAAACTTTAAAAAAGCCCTTAATACGTTTTTCGTGTTAAGGGCTTTTTTTTTCACAGAACTTTTCAATTATCATTTTTAAGATGTTAATTTGTAAATTAATTTCAAAATATTTAAAATTGTGAATTATCTCTCAGCAGAAAATCTTTCAAAGCACTATGGCGACCTTATTCTATTTGAAAACATAAGTTTTGGCCTCAACAAGGGAGATAAAGTAGCCCTGATAGCAAAAAACGGAGCAGGAAAATCCAGTTTGCTGAAAATCCTTGCGGGAAGAGATACGCCCGATGAAGGTGGTTTTGTGTTTCGTAAAGATATTTCCTTTGGATATCTTCCTCAGCAAGCCGAATTTGATGAACAACTTACTATAGATCAACTTTTTCACACCTCCCATTCTAAAACTCTCGAAATAATTCATAAATACGAAGAGGCTGTAAAAAAACAAAGTAGCGATTATAGTAACCAAACTCAGGTGGAAGTTGACAAAGCATCGCAACTAATGGATGCCAACGAGGGCTGGGATTATGAAGAAAGAGTTAAGCAAATGCTTAGCAGATTTGGTTTAAATGAAACAGATCAGAAAATAGGAACGCTTTCGGGTGGACAGAAAAAAAGACTTGCACTTGCTTTTACACTACTGGATAAACCAGATATACTTTTCCTGGACGAGCCCACTAACCACCTGGATATTGATATGATAGAGTGGCTTGAAGATTATCTTTCAAACTCAGCCACTACCCTGCTTATGGTTACACACGACAGGTATTTTCTGGATAAGGTTTGTAATACTATTTTGGAAATGACTGCCGGCAAACTACATCTCCATAAGGGAAATTATTCTTATTTTCTGGAAAAGAAAGCTGAACGACAGGCGGCTGAAAGAAAAGAAATTGAGTCGGCAAAAAGTTATGTGAGAAATGAACTCGACTGGATGCGCAGAATGCCCAAGGCAAGAACCACAAAATCCAAAGCCAGAATTGATTCTTTTTATGAAACAGAAGGTGTTGCAAAATCAGCTGTTGTGGACCAGGAAATGAAATTTGAAATTCAAACCAAAAGAACAGGAAAAAAAATCCTTGAACTGGAAAAAATATCAAAATCATTTGGGGAAAATCCTTTAATAAATAATTTGAGTTACACTTTTAAGAAGGGAGAAAAAATTGGTATTGTGGGACCTAATGGTTGTGGCAAGTCTACTTTGCTTAACATAATAACTGAGCAAATAAAACCCGATACCGGTAGCGTAACTAAAGGAGAAACAATAACTTATGGCTATTACAAACAAGGAGGCCTTGATTTCGATAAAGACAAAAAAGTAATCGACATACTTACCGATATTGCCGAAGTAGTAAAAGTTGGGAAAAATCAAACCATAAGCGTATCACGTTTTCTTAATTTCTTTCTCTTCGAACCAAAGGTGCAAAATAATTATGTTTATACACTGAGTGGTGGCGAATTACGTCGTTTGTATCTGCTTACAGTACTCATTAAAAACCCCAACTTCCTTATCCTCGATGAGCCTACCAACGACTTGGATATAGAAACCCTAAACAAACTCGAAGAATTTCTTATGGATTTTCAGGGTTGCGTGGTTTTGGTTTCTCACGACAGATATTTGATGGATAAATTAGTTGACCATATTTTTCTTTTTAAGGGAAATGGTGAGATTAAGGATTTTTATGGAAATTATACCGAATATCAGTTTGCAAAAAAGAAGGAAGAAAAACAACAAAAATCCATCGATACTGCGAAAAAACAAGATGAGAAATCCAAAAAAACATCTCCAAAAGAAAAGGTAAAAACCAAATTAAGTTATAAAGAAAACCTTGAACATCAACAACTTGAAAAAGACATAGCCAATCTTGAGCAAGAAAAAAAAGAATTGGAAGACTTGTTAAATTCGGGTTCATTGGATTATGAAAAATTGGAAAAAACATCCATTAGAGTAACAAAAATTATTGAAATATTGGATGAGAAGACTTTAAGATGGATGGAGTTAGAAGAATATTTATAATATTTTGAATATTGTATTAAAAATATATTTTTGTCAAAAAATAAAAATCAAATAATATGAACGCAGTTGTAAGTATAATAATGGGCAGCACCTCCGACCTTAAGGTAATGGAAAAAGCCGCCATTTTTTTTGATGAGATGGAAATTCCATTTGAGATGAATGCTCTTTCAGCACATCGTACTCCTGAAGAAGTTGAAAAATTCGCAAAAAATGCCAAAGAAAATGGCATAAAAGTTATCATCGCCGGAGCCGGAATGGCAGCACATCTTCCGGGAGTTATAGCCTCAATGACCACAATTCCGGTAATTGGCGTACCTATCAATGCAAGTCTCGACGGATTGGATGCTTTGCTTGCCATAGTTCAAATGCCTCCGGGTATTCCGGTTGCTACTGTTGGTATCGACGGCGCATTAAATGCAGCAATTTTAGCCGCACAAATGATGGCTACCGGTGATGAGGATGTCGCCAAAAAAGTTAAAAGTTATAAAGAAGGTCTGAAGCAAAAAATTGTGAAAGCCAATGAAGATCTGAAAAAGATTAACTATAAATATAAAACCAATTAGAGTTTTCTGATAATAGTAATCCCATCCCTTAGGGGAATGATTACTTTCTCTACTCTCTTATCTTCTTTAATATGTTTATTAAAGGCTACTATGCCTTTGGTTTCTTTATCGGCTTTATTGGATTTTGAAGTTTTCTTTTCAGGATGTAATACCTTGCCCGACCATAAAACATTGTCGGCAAGAATAAAACCTCCTACATTCAATTTTTCCATGGCAAGTTCGTAGTAATCAATGTATTGCTCTTTGTCGGCATCTATGAATACCAGGTCGAATTTCATATTTAATTCCGGAATTATTTCCAAAGCATTTCCAATGCGGAAGTCAATTTTATTTTCCAAACCCGATAATTTGAAGTATTTGGAAGCAAAAGTTTCCATCTCTTCATTTATATCAATGGTAACTAACTTGCCCCCATCTTGTAAACCCTTAGCCATTTGTATTCCCGAATAGCCGGTAAAAGTTCCTATTTCGAGTATGTTTTTGGGTTTTATCATCCTTGAAATCATCTCCAGAAACAAGCCTTGTTGCTTGCCTGAAACCATCCTCGGATAATAGGTTTTTATTTGCGTTTCTCTATATAATTCATGGAGAAGTTTGTCCTCTTCAGAGGAGTGCTCATCCATATAATTTTCTATCTCTTTATTTACCATATCTACTTAGTTTCAAATATTAAAGTACTTAACTTATTTTCATCGAAAACTTCGTTTGCTACTTCCAGTAAACTTTCTACTTTTAAACTATCTATCTCCTTGATAAAGGCTTCAACGCTCTTTATTTCAGGGCGATACAGCATACTCTTGGCAATAGAAAGCATTTCATTCTGACGCGAATCGTATTGAATTGCAATTTGTCCGGCCAATTGTTTTTTTGCCCGGGAAAACTGAACTGTTCCCAACTTATTATCGCGTAAAATTTTCAGTTCACGATTAATTAGTTTTTTACTCTTCTCAATATTTTTCAAATCTGTGCCCAAATAGATTGCGAATAAGCCGGTATCAGAGTATGTATTGAACATGGATTCAACGGTATAAGCAATGCCATATTTTTCTCTTAAATTCAGGTTTAATCTGGAATTTAATGCTGGTCCGCCGAGAATATTATTAAGTAAAAGCAATGGAATACGTTTGGGATCTTTTCTGCTGTAAGCAACATTTCCCATCATTAAATGGGTTAAATAAGCACCCTTCTGTTCAACTATATCTTTTGGTTTATAATTATCGAAAAGAACTCTGCCTTGCTTACCACCCTTCAAATCAATACTTTCAAAATGCCTCTCCAGCAATGCTACCAACTTCTTAAGACTAATATTTCCCACCGACGAAATCACCACATTATCAAGCAGATAGTTTCTTTTCATGAATCTTAAAATATCATTCTTCTTAAAAGAATTTACTGTTTCTTCACTACCTAAAATATTTGATGCCAGAGGATGTCCATCAAAAACCTGTGCTTCAAAATCATCAAAAATCTGTTCCGAGGGATTATCAAAATATGAATTAATTTCATCCAGAATAACCATTTTCTCCTTTTCCATCTCCTTAACAGGAAAAATTGAATTAAATGCTACATCGGCGAATAGTTCGATTGTTTTAGCATAAAACGGACTTAAAAAGGAAGCATAAATACAGGTTTCTTCCTTGGTAGTAAAGGCATTAAGTTCACCTCCGGAATTTTCTATCATACCTAAAATATGAAAGGCCTTACGTTTGGTGGTTCCTTTAAATATCATATGTTCAATAAAATGGGCCATTCCACTTTCGTATGCTCGCTCATCGCGGGAACCGGTGCCAACCATTAAACCAAAATGCGATACAGGAGTATTAAGTTCGGAATGAACCAATTTAATACCATTTTTTAATATGTGATATTTATATTTCAATTTTATAATTTAAAATTTCGGCAAAGATAATTTATTGGTATCTATAAAACTAAATATGATTTGATTTATAAAGTGGTAAATACCAAATGCTTATTTGTACAAAAATTGGCATATATTTGTAATTATCAACTTTCACCCCATGGATATAAAAGATAAATACCACGTTAGATTTAACCTCTCATTATTAGTTTTAGTTTTCATATACATTTTTATCGTGGGGCTGCTGCCTGCCGGTGAATACATGAACGAACTTTACAATTTGATATTCACGGCAATATATATGGTGGCAGCCAAAATTATAAGTCATAATAAAAGCAAAAAGTTTTTTGTTTATGCAGGAATTGTCATTGTCGCCATGTGGGTATCAGCCATTTTTGACCTCGACTTAATATCTTTATTATCATCATTCATTTCAATAATTTTTATTGTAGTGATAATAGCACTTATGCTAATCAGGCTTGCAAAAAGTAAAGAAGTTGGTTTACTCGAATTTGTTGAAGCAATTAATATATATTTTTTAATCGGGATAGTAGCCAGTATACTTTTCAGAATTGTATTCAACTATTTACCAGGTGAATCTTTTAATATTTCATCTGAACTGATAAACCCAAACATCGATTTAATATATTTTAGTTTTATTACACTTTCAACTTTGGGATATGGTGATATTACACCTATCGATCCCATAGCCAAAAGCCTTTCAATATTTGTTAGTATAAGCGGTCAGCTTTATTTAACAATGATAATAGCGATTTTGGTCGGCAAGTATTTAAACAAGCATAACAACAAGTAGTTTATTTATTTTTCAGACTTTTAACAAACTCATCATCAGTATAAATCCAAAATAATGGTTGCCATCTCTCGATGCCATCATTATAAACTCTTCTGGCAATGGGTGCAATACCATAAATTGTTTTGGTTATCTGAAGGTTTTCAGGATTGATTTCCCATTTTTCGAGGAATCTCAATCGCAAAATATCCTCATTATTAATGTTCATGATAATAGTAGTATCGTATTCTTCAAATGGAGAAACTGTCCTCATCAATCTCTGAATAAGAGTATCTGCGAATACTGAGCGTACCTGAGCAGGACTAATTGGATTATTAAAATAATCGTAGGCCTGAAATTTGCCTTCTTTGGCACCGCTGAGTATCATATCTACAAATTTTTCCCTGTCGCCGCCGGCAATATTTTGTATCCACCAATCGTAGTTTGGATCAGGGCTTTTAAGATTAACATCGTACTGAATTTTTTCAGTTATTATTGTTTTTGGTTTTTCATTCTGGCATGCATTAAAAGCAATTACTAAAATTAAAATGGAAACAAGTGTTTTAGGATATTTCATTGTGTGGCTTTTTAATTAATTTTACATCTTAATGAACGCTAAGGTATTAAAAATATTGCTTCTGGCAACTGTATTGTTAAACAGTTTAGTTGCTATTAATCAGACTATTCCACCTGAAAGAACAGTAGAATGGGACTTGATTTACAATTCCTTTGAAATAAGTTTTCCCACCATAGAAATCAATGTAATGGATTTTGGAGCTATGGGTGATGGAATTAATGATGATCAGGCTGCAATTATCGATGCAATAAATTCTGTAGGCGAAGAAGGAGGAATAGTTTTTTTTCCGCCAGGCACCTATTTATTGAATTCGCCCATAAGTTTAAAATCAGGAGTTTTCCTTAGGGGAATGAGTTCCGACTCTACAATACTTCTTCTGGATTTTAATGGTCAGGCCATAAATGGGATAAATATTTCACAAGGTCAAAACAAAGAAAATGCAAGTGAATTCCATTCTATAATTTCCGGATATGAAAAGGGAAGTGACAAAATTTTAATAAATGGGGCCTCGGTTTTTGAAAAAGGGAATTATGCTGAAATAATAGAAGATAACGGTAATTGGGACATTGTTCCTGCCGAGTGGGCAGAAAATAGTGTTGGACAAATCATCAGAATCGACAGTGTAAATGACGACTTTATTTGGTTCAACAACCCTTTAAGGATAAATTATACGTCGGAACTAAATCCCAGAATAAGAAAAATTACACCCATTCAAAACTGTGGTATTGAATGCCTTAAAATTAAACGTTTGGATGAACCTGATGAAGGGGCCGGATCAAATATAAACTTCAGTTTTGCAGCCAATTGTATTGTCAGAGGTGTGGAAAGCGACAGCAGTGTAGGAAGCCATATTTCTGTTTACAACAGCACTAACATTTGGTTTACCGGAAATTATATTCATCATGCTTTTACTTATGATGGAGCCGGAACAAGAGGATATGGAATACACCTGAGTCAGCATAGTGGAGAGTGTTATATAGCAGATAATATTTTTCGCCATTTGAGGCATTCAATGATGGTAAAAACCGGAGCAAACGGCAATATTTTTGCGTATAATTATTCACTGGAACCCAATAGGTCGGAACCTGTTCCAACATTATCAGGGGACATTTCACTACACGGGCATTTTGCCTTTTCAAATCTGTTTGAAGGAAATATTATTCAAAACATTATTATCGACCATTATTGGGGACCATCGGGGCCATTCAATACTTTCCTCAGAAATCGGGCAGAACTTTTTGGCATTCTAATGACTGAGAATGCTGAATATGAAACCTCATTTCAAAATTTTACGGGCAATGAAACTTCAAATACAATTATTCCTTATGGTCAGTTTATCCTAACAGGAAGCGATCACTTTTTATATGGAAATAATATTCAGGGAAATGCTGTTCCGGAGGGAAGTGAAGATTTTGCCGACAGTTCTTATTATCTTGAAAATGAGCCCCCATTCTGGACAAATCAGTTTAACTGGCCTCCAATAGGATATCCCAATGAGTTAGGTGAGTATTTAAATCCGGCCAAACAAAGATTTATTGATGGAGTGTGGTTAACATCATGTAACGATAGCGTTTTTGTCGGCAAAGAAGAAATCAATTCAGATATTACATTAAAGGTTTGGCCAAATCCCGCAACTTCAAAAATAATTATTGATGCATCAAATTTGAAAGTAAATTCCATCAGAATTTTTAATGTAAATGGAATTTATTTATCTGATTATAAAATAAATACAAACAATAGTAATTTTGAAATTAATTTTGGAAATACGATAAAAAACGGGCTGTACTTTTTGGTTATAGAAACAAAAAGTGGAGTTTTAACAAGAAAATTTATTATCCAAAAATGACAATAAGCAAATGAAAATAAGTAAACCTACATTATTGATCGACAGATATAAGGTGGCTTTAAATATCGATAAAATGATAAAAACGGCTGCTGAAGCAGGATGTGTTTTCCGTCCGCATTTTAAAACGCATCAGTTGAAGGAAGTTGGTGAAATCTTCAGAGAAAAAGGCGTAAAACATATTACTGTTTCGTCGGTGAGTATGGCTGAGTATTTCGCTGAAGATGGCTGGAATGATATCACAATTGCTTTTCCATGTAATATTTTGGAGATAGATTCAATTAATAATCTGGCCAAAGAAATTGATTTAAACCTAATGACTGATTCTGCTTTTACAGCAGATTTTCTGAGCAAAAACCTCACAAGCAATTGTGGATTATTTATAAAGATAGATGTTGGTTATAATCGCAGCGGACTGGAATATAATTCTCCTGAAATTGATGAAATCATTAAAATTTGTGAACACAACAACAATCTGTTTTTCAAAGGTTTTTTAACTCATGATGGAAGAAATTATTCTGCCATAGGCAAAGATGAAACAGAAAGGAATTTGATAGAGTCAATTGCTATTTTAAACCTTTTAAAGCAAAAATATCCCGGGGCAATAATTTCATGGGGTGACACTCCCTCATGCTCCCAGAGCGACGAATTAAGTTTTTTTGATGAACTAAGACCCGGAAATTTTGTTTATTATGATGTTATGCAGTATCACATCGGATCGTGCTCTTTAGATGAAATTGCAGTAGTTGCTGCCTGCCCTGTTGTTTCAATAAACAAATCACGAAGCGAAATAGTAATTTATGGAGGGGGCGTTCAT
>JBFFLX010000066.1:0-17687 GCA_041554435.1 Bacteroidales bacterium | reverse complement strand
CAGTTACATTCAAAAATGCGGTTCATTGCTTCGCAGTTTGAGGCATATCTTACTGATGAACTTTGGCGGCGCAATGCTACACACGCAAATAATATGGCTAAAATCCTTGAAAAAGAAATAAATGGCATTCCTCAACTGCAGGTTTCACAGGAGGTTAAAGCCAACGGAGTTTTTGTGTATATGCCTGCGGAGATTATTGAAAAAGTCCAGAAAAAGTATTTCTTCCACATTTGGAATGAAACTCCAAAAGGAAAAAATGGCTATAAAGAAGTACGATTAATGTGCTCATGGGATACCAGCCAGGATGATATCGATGGATTTATTTTGGCAGTCAAAAATGCTGTTTCGTAGAAAGCCGGATTATTTAAAGTAAACTTGTGTAATCCCTGCTCCACCCATATCCAAAGGAGCATCTTTATACAATTGAATTTCATCGAGTGATTGCAAATATTCACGAATTATCGGGCGTAATACTCCATTGCCCTTTCCATGTAAAATGCTCACTTCTTTTATGCTGAGCATCATAGCATCGTCGATATAGCGGTGTAATTCAGAAAGTGCTTCATCAACCCTCTTGCCTCTCAAATCTAACGATAGTTTGAAGTCGGCGGCCTTTTTATTTATATCGCTGGAAAAAGCCGAATACAAACTCCTTTTACTTTTCGACTGTTTAGTAGGAGTTTTGGTTTTTTCAAGTTTTGAATATTTAGTCTTCAGTATAACTTCATTCACATTTAATATGGCGTCGTTGCCTGAAAATGAAGTTAGTATGCCGGAGATGTCAGTATTTTTTACTTTTACAAAATCCCCAACTTTTGGTTCCCCACTTAAATCTTCTTTTACTTTAACTTTTGGTTTTTGAGGACTTGTTTTCTTACTTACTTTTTCTTTTTTGTTTTCAGGAAGATTTGCCTGTTTAACTTTTTTGTAATCTCCCGACTCAATTTTGCTTTTGTAATTTTCTAGTTCTTCTCTGATATCTTTGGTCTTGCCTTTTTCTGCCTGTGCTTCTTTAATTTCTCTAATGGTTTTTTCAACTGCTTTATTTGAATTTTCAATAATTCTCAAAGCTTCATCCTTTGCTTCTGCAATAATTTGTTTTTTCGATTTTTCAAGATTTTCCAGAAGTTCGGTATATTTTTCTACTGTTCTGGAAAGTTCATCATCGGCCGATTCAACTTTTTGTTTTTGCTTTTGAAGCAGAATTTTATCGGTTTCCAGTTGCTGCAGTTGCTGATCAAATCTTATATGTTTTCCTCCGCTTTTCTTTTTTGCATTGTTTAAAACAAAGTTGGGGAAACCTATTTTTTTAGCTATTTCAAAGGCAAATGAACTACCCGGTTTTCCAACTTGCAACTTAAACAATGGTTGCATTTCGTTGGAGTCGAATAACATAGCTCCATTTAGCAATCCTTCGTGCTTGTCGGCTGCCAGTTTTAAATTGGAATAGTGAGTTGTTATTAAACCAAAAGCACCTTTTTTGTTAAGTTGTTCCAGTGTCGCCTCTGCTATTGCTCCACCCAATTGTGGTTCGGTTCCGGTACCAAATTCATCTATCATAAAGAATGTTTCCTCATTTGCATTTTTAAGGAAATATTTCATGTTTAAAAGATGAGAACTGTAGGTACTCAGGTCATTTTCCAGCGACTGCTCATCACCTATGTCGATGAAAAGGTTTTTGAAAATCCTTAACTCACTGTTAGGCGAGGCAGGAATGGGCAAGCCGCATTGAAACATATACTGCAATAATCCGCTTGTTTTAATACAAACCGATTTGCCTCCTGCGTTGGGCCCAGAAACTAAAAGAATTCTATTATTCTGATCAAGACTTAAATCCAAAGGCACAACTTCCTTATCAACTTTTTTTAATGTAAGCCACAAGAGTGGATGTACAGCCTGTTTTAACTCAAAACTTTCATCGGCTGAAAAGTTTGGGATGATTGCATTTATCTTTTTAGAAAACAATGCTTTGGCACGAATGAAGTCTATTATTCCAAGGAAGTGATATGAGGATATTAATTCACTTATATAAGGTCGTAAATCATCGGAAAACGCAATAAGGATTTTAATGATCTCCCTTCTTTCTTCATTTTCCAGTTCTCTGATCTGATTGCTTAATTCGAATGATCCTGCAGGTTCCACAAAAACAGTTTGTCCGCTGGCCGATTCATCGTGAATAAAACCTCCAATTGCTCTTTTGTCGGAAGCCCGCAAAGGAATAACCGTACGGCCATTACGTATGGTCATATCGGTATTTTCGGGTACCCATCCCGCTTTCTTGGCCTTTTCGAATGCTTTTTTTGTTTCCTTTAAAACCTGTCTGCCTTTAGCATTTAATTTATTCCTGATATCCTGCAAATTAGCAGATGCATTATCTCTTATTTCACCCTTGTCATCAATTATTTTCTCACACCTTAAAAGAATTTGATCGGGTATATAAACTCTCTCGCAAAGTTTTTTCAACTCTGGATAATCCTCATCTTCAGTTTTCTTGAAATAAATTATAATATCCCGAATTACAATAAGTGAAGATTTAAGATCGAATAGTTTTTCTTGTTCAATATATGTTCCGGGAGTTTTTAAGCGGATTAGTTCCTCTCTGAGGTCGAAATAGTTATTGGAAGGAAATGTTTCTCCAAAACTTAAAATATGCATAAACTCTTCGGCCTGCTTCAGAAGGGTTTTGATTATATCCTTTTTGGTTGAAAACCTGATTTTTTCTACAAATGATTCACCCATTGCACTAATGCAATTATCTGCGATATGGTCTCTGATAATGTCGAAGCCCAACTTCTGCTCAAAATTCTTTGGATAAATCATGTGGCAAATTTAGGGATTTTAGTGCTCAATCATGTAGTTATGAGTTATGAATTATGAGTTTTGAATGAATTGGAGTGATGGAGTGATGGAGTCCTGAGGCCTCAGGTTGGAAAGTGAATAATGAAAAATTAATAGGAGATTTCTCCTCATGTCTTTCATTTCATTACAGACAATCGTCGAAATGACATCAACACGCTATTAATCTGTCATTTCGATCGAGGAGGAACGACGAGGGAGAAATCTCCTAAAGGGAATAGATAATGGGTAATTGACAATTGATAATTTATAATTGACAATGTTAAATTCCCTATGTATTTGTATTTCTAATAGAAACATATGGGCTATTTGTTTTTCTTATCTTTCCTTTTAAACAGATTATTGAAAAACTTCTTCAATCCACTTTTTTCCTCTTTTTCTGCCTTCTCTTGCTTGCTGTTATAAGTGCTGTCATTGCTCATTTTAGTGGTTTCATTAAAAAGTCGTTTCATGGCTCCAATAAAACCTTTTTCTCTAAATGCATCACAATCTGTGGTTTGTTTTATGTTTTGTGGTAAATTAAAATCACTTAAATACTTATTTCTTAAGTCAGATTTTTTTTCAATTTCAGAAATTAATTTTCCTGAAATAGGTAAAGCCAATGAAGAGCCACTTCCCAGACCTCCACCAAAATGAAGTTTTGGTGAACTGGCGCCTACCCATGTGCCAATAACTATGTCAGGTGTATAAGAAAAAAACCAGGCATCGCTATAATTTTGCGCTGTTCCGGTTTTGCCGGCTAAATCTGCTTTAATTCCGTATACATTTCTGATTTTCGTTCCGGTACCCTGATTTATTGCAAACTCTAACATATTTGTTATCTGTTCGCAAATTTCAGGCGACAATACCTTTGTTTTTTGAATCTCATTATTTTGATAAATAATATCTCCATTGGCATTTGTAATACGATCTATCAATACCAGATCGTCGAACAAAAAGCCATTATTTGCAAAAGCACTATAGGCCTTTACTATTTCATATAATGAAGCATCCAGAGTTCCAAGGGCCATGGCGGGTGTTTCCTCAAAAGGCGCATCCAGGTTAAACCTGCGACATAAGTCTGCAACATTTTTATGTCCGGTATTAAAATAAAGGTCAACTGTTGGCAGGTTCATGGAGTGGGAGAGGGCATACCACATTGCTACCTGTATATTCTCGTCACCGCTATGGTCATAATTTTCCGGTTTCCAGTCTTCATACCCTTCATATTCTTTTTGGTAATTGTCGAGATAGTCGCAAGGCATAGATCCATTTTCCAAAGCCGCCGCATAAATAAATGGTTTAATGGTTGATGCCATCTGGCGTTTTGCCATAACCAAATCGTAGGGCAGATATCTGAAGTTGTTTCCACCTCTCCAAACTAAAACGGAAGCATTTTTTGGGTTGACAGCCAAAACAGAAGCATTGAGCATCTTATAATAATGCCACAAACTGTCTAATTTACTAATATTGAGGGTTTTCATTCCCTCTGTTGTAAAGATCTCCCGATTTTTTTTCTCATTCCATTTATCATCTTGCAACAGACTTCTTTTATCATTTTTAAGCCATTTTTGTTTTGACTTTTTGTAGTTTAATTCATTGTCGAGCAAGTTTTGCATTTTCTTAAGTTGCCTGTTGGCAGAAGCGTTTGCTATCTCTTGCAATTGGATATCGAGAGTGGTATAAATGCGTAGACCATGTTTATTAATATCGTAAGCTTCACCATTTGATGTATTAATATTTTCCAGAATTTCTTTGGCTCTTTTTTTAACCTGATAAACAAAATATGCTGTTTGCGAATCAAGTTGGTAATTGATGTACTTAACTTCAAGTTTTGTTTCCTTCAAACTATCTGCTTCTTTTTTCGAAATATAGTTCTGCTGGTTCATAAGGCTAATAACCTGGTTTCTTCTTTTTAGAGCGTGGCCCGGGTTTAATCGTGGATTATAATATGAATTGGCTTTAAGCATTCCCACAAGTGTGGCCGACTCCTGAATATTAAGTTCTCTGGCGCTCTTATCGAAATATCGCTTTGCTGCTGCTTCCACCCCATAAACTTCTTCTCCGAAAGGAACTGAATTTAAATAAAGTAAAATAATGTCGTTTTTGCTAAAAACATCCTCCATTCTGCTGGCAATGATGGCCTCTTTTAACTTGCTCACCGGCATGGATAGGATACTGTGATAATTCCTGCCGTAGAGGTTTTTCACCAATTGTTGTGTTATGGTACTTCCTCCGCCTGAACTTCTGTCGCCCAGCAGTATAGTCCTGAAAAATACTCTGAAATAACTTCTGCTATCTATTCCATTATGTTCAAAAAAGCGTTTGTCTTCGGTAGCTATTAATGCATTTGTAAGATGCTGTGGTAATTCATCCCATTTTATATTTGTTCTGTTTTCGGCAAAGTACTTACCTATTAATGTGCCATCGGATGACAAAACCAGTGAAGCTTCCTCATTGGAAATTTTGCTTAATTCGCTTTTGTCGGGTAAAGGTCCGAAAACCCCAATAAATACTGAGACAAAAAAAGCCGCCAACAGAATAATGGCCACAATAATTGTAGTTATTGAAATTTTGATTATTCGTTTTATTTGCATTTTTCTTTTCATATCCAAAAAGGAGGAACGCTTTACAATTGTTTTTGGTATTTGAACCTCCTTAAATAAGCTAATGAATCTACTAAAATAGAAAAAAGCCACCTTGAAATTACAAGATGGCTTTTCTATTTAGGATAGAACTTTTAATGTTCTGTAAAATCCATTTCGGTAAGACGTTTATAATAATTATAACGCCATTTTGCATTTTTAAGAGCCAATTCCTGAAGTTGTTTTGCTCTTTCAGGGAATGATTTCTTAAGTGTTAAGAAACGAACCTCCATATCAAGGAAAGTTTGGTATTTACTCCAGTCAGGCTCTTTTGAATCCAGTTGGAAAGGATTTTTTCCTTCTAATTCCAATAGAGGATTGTAACGGAATAATTGCCAGTATCCTGATTGTACAGCGAATTTCTCCTCGGCTTGTGATTCTTTCATGGTATTTCTCAAACCATGAGCAATACAAGGTGAATATGCAATTATCAATGATGGTCCGGGGAATGCTTCGGCTTCTTTTAATGCTTTGAAGTATTGAGCCATATTTCCGCCCATGGCAACCTGTGCAACATAAACATAACCATAAGTCATGGTAATTGCTCCAAGATCTTTCTTTTTAACCTCTTTTCCGGAGGTAGCAAATTTTGCCACAGCACTTGTAGGACTTGCTTTGGAAGCCTGTCCGCCGGTATTTGAATAAACTTCTGTATCCATAACCAGAACATTCACATCTTCACCGGAAGCCATAACGTGGTCGAGGCCGCCATATCCAATGTCGTAGGCCCATCCGTCACCACCAAATATCCATACCGACTTCTTAACAAAATATTGTTCGAGGCCAAGGAGTTGTTTGGCAATAGGATCGGTTTTACCTTTTAGAACTGCACTAAGTGTTTTAGAGGCTTCTATCGATGCTTCACCAAGTTCTTTGGTTTCTATCCATTTTTCGAATGCTTCTTTTCTTTCAGCATCGATGCCATTTGCCATCGATTCTTTCATCAATCTTTCGATTCTGTCGCGCATCTGGCGTACACCTGTCGACATACCTAAACCGTACTCAGCATTATCTTCAAATAAGGAGTTAGCCCATGCAGGACCTTTTCCTTCTGCATTTGTAGTATAAGGAGTTGCTGGTGCACTACCACCATAAATTGAGGAACAACCTGTTGCATTAGCAATCATCATTCTCTCACCATAAAGTGTAGTAACGGCCTGAATATAAGGTGTTTCCCCACAACCGGCACAAGCACCTGAAAATTCAAATAAACTTGGTGCAAACTGAGCGTCTTTGAAAGATGCAAATTTATCAACAACATCCTTTTTAAAGGAGATATTCTTAATAAGGTGATCCCAGTTTTCTGTTTCTGCCATTTGAGTGTCGAGAGGTTTCATAATTAATGACTTCTCTTTTGAAGGACAAACAACGGCACAACTACCACAACCGGTACAGTCTAAAACACTAACCTGAATACGATATTTATAACCTTTTTGTTTTCCTTTGGCATCAATTAGTTTAACTCCTTCAGGGAGAACTTTCTCTTCGTTTTCGTCAACAAGGAATGGTCTGATAACAGCGTGAGGACACACATAAGCACATTGGTTACACTGAATACAATTATCTGGTTGCCATTCAGGAACATCAACTGCAATACCACGTTTTTCGAAAGCGGCTGTTCCGGGAGGGAATGAACCATCTTCTCTTCCCAAGAATGCACTAACAGGTAAATCATCACCTTTTAGGGCCTCTATCGGACGTACAACATTCTTAATAAAATCAGGAAGATTTGAATTGTCTTCCTTTGAAATTTTACCATCTAATTTTGACCATTCAGCAGGAACCTCTATTTGAGCAACATTACTACCTTTATCAACAGCGGCAAAATTCATATTAACAATTTCTTCTCCCTTATTACCATAAGTTTTTTTGATGAAGAGTTTCATCTGTTCCTCAGCATCTGCATAAGGAATAACTTCGGCTACCTTGAAGAAGGCGGCTTGCATTATTGTGTTTGTTCTGTTTCCAAGACCTATTTCAACTGCTTCTTTAGTTGCATTTATGGTAAAAAACCTAATGTCGTTGTCGGCCATAAACTTTTTCATATGGTCTGGTAAACGACGTTTTGTTTCCTCTTCATCCCAAATACTATTCAAAAGGAAAGTACCACCTTTTTTCATGCCTTTTAGCATGTCGTATTTATTAAGGTAAGCAGGAACATGGCAAGCAACAAAATCAGGAGTTCCAACAAGATAAGTAGAACGTATTGGTTTATCTCCAAAACGAAGGTGAGATACAGTAATACCGCCTGATTTTTTTGAATCGTAAGCGAAATATGCCTGTGCATATTTATCGGTTGATTCACCAATAATTTTAATGGAGTTTTTGTTTGCTCCAACTGTACCGTCGGCTCCTAAACCATAGAACTTTGCTTCAAAAGTACCTTTGTCAGAAATACTAACTTCAGGTAATAATGGTAGTGATTTGAAGGTAACATCATCGAGTATACCAACTGTAAAACCATTTTTAGGCTCACTTAATTTAAGATTTTCAAAAACTGAAATGATTTGAGCAGGAGTTGTATCCTTTGAACTTAGGCCATAACGACCACCTACTATTAATGGTTTGTTTTCTTTTGAATAGAAAATATCTTTTACATCAAGATAAAGAGGTTCGCCATTGGCTCCCGGCTCTTTAGTACGGTCTAAAACAGCAATTCTTTTAACTGTTTTAGGCATAACTTTCATGAAATATTTTTCTGAGAACGGGCGATACAGATGAACGCTCACCAATCCTACTTTTTCACCATTTTTATTAAGATAATCAACAGTTTCACGAATAGTTTCTGTTACCGAACCCATTGCAATAACAATGTTCTCAGCATCTTCAGCACCATAATAAGTGAAAGGATGATATTCACGTCCTGTAAGTTTTTTAATTTCCTGCATATATTCTTCAACCAAATCAGGAATAGGATCGTAGAAACGGTTAGAAGCTTCGCGTGCCTGGAAATATATATCCGGATTCTGAGCAGTACCTCTTGTTACCGGGTGCTCAGGATTGAGAGCATTATCGCGGAATTTCTGAACATCTTCCCATGGGAATAAATGTTCCAAATCCTGATGCTCGAAATATTCTACTTTTTGAATTTCGTGAGAAGTACGGAAACCGTCGAACATATGTAAGAAAGGTATTCTGGAACGAAGACTTACCATATGTGAAATAGGTGCAATATCCATAATTTCCTGAACACTACCTGTTGCAAGAATTGCAAATCCTGTATGACGTGTACTCATAACATCGCTATGATCTCCGAAAATTGAAAGGGCCTGTGAAGCTAAACTACGTGCACTTACATGGAAAACGGCAGGAAGTAATTCTCCTGATATTTTATACATATTCGGAATCATCAATAATAAACCTTGTGAGGCAGTAAAGGTAGTTGTTAGCGCTCCCGCCTGTAAAGAACCGTGAACAGCACCTGCTGCTCCACCTTCCGACTGCATCTCTACAACTTTTACCTGCTCACCAAATATATTTTTTCTGCCGAATGATGACCACTCATCAACATATTCGGCCATAGTAGATGAAGGAGTGATGGGGTAAATTGCTGCTACTTCGCTAAACATATACGCAACGTGGGCTGCAGCATAGTTTCCATCACATGTTATAAACTTTTTTTTATTGCTCATAATCAAGTTATTTTGAATTGATTAGTACTGTTTACCTAAACTGAAATCAGGTTGTGCAAAAATACCCTTTTTGAGGCAAAAACGTATACTCCTTTTGTTAAATATATAGCAGAATCATTAATTTAAATTGATTATAAATTCTGAATAGTTTCAAATTATGGGTTTTTATAGTAATTTTACAGCCAAATTAACAAAAATAAATATCATGGATCTAAAGACAAAATATCTGGGATTAGAACTTAAAAATCCTATCATAGTGGGAGCCAGCAATTTAGTTGCTGATATCGAGATGTTAAAGAAGTTGGAAGCAGCAGGTGCATCTGCCATAGTATATAAGTCATTATTCGAAGAGCAAATTCAGTTGGAGAACCTTGAAATGGATGAAATTCAAAAAGAATATGATGATCGATATGGTGAAATGACTACCATGTTTCAATCTGATCTTTATGAAGCGAGTCCTGCCGAATTTCTGATGCATTTTAAAGAAGCCAGAAAAGCAGTTAGTATCCCGCTTATTGCAAGTTTAAATGCAGTTACCGACGAAATTTGGTACGAATGGGCCAAAAAACTGGAAGATGCTGGTGCCGATGCATTGGAACTCAATTTCTATAATAATCCCAGAGAGTTTGAAATGGAAGGCAAATCCATTATTCAGGAAGAACTGGATATTATTGAAGGGGTGAAAAAAGCAGTTAAAATACCCGTTAGCGTTAAGTTAAGTCCTTTCTATACAAATCCACTTTATGTGATAAATGAAATGGACAAAAAAGGAACCGATGGATTCGTTTTATTTAACAAACTCTTTCAGCCAGACATTAATATTGAAACAGAAGAAATGACCTTCCCCTATAATCTTTCAACTGAACATGATAGCAGGTTGCCTTTAAGATATAGCGGACTTTTATATGATAATATCAATGCTGATATTTGTGCCAACAGAGGTATTTTTACCGGAGGCGATGTTATAAAAATGATACTTGCCGGAGCAAATGTAGTAGAGGTTGTTAGTACAATTTACAAACACGGACCGCAACAAATCACTAAAATGCTTGAAGATATGGAAATATGGATGGCAAACCGTGAGTACAAAAATCTTGAAGAGTTCAGAGGAAATATGTCGAAGAAAAATATCAAAGATCCATTTGCATACAGAAGAGCACAATATGTTGATATTTTGATGAAATCAGGTGAGATATTCAAGAAGTATCCTATGAAATAATAATATTTAAAACCCTTAATAAGTTTCTGCTACTTATTGGGATAGATTACAAAAGCCACAGGAATTGATATTTCTGTGGCTTTTATTGTATTATAAATTTGATTATTAAAACTTTAGTCGTGTCGTAAACTTTCTACCGGGTCTTGTTCAGAGGCTTTTCGAGCAGGCAGCCAACCGAAAACTATTCCTACCGATGCTGCAACACCAAAGGAGATAGCAATGGAAATAAAGGAAACGATGGTTAATATTCCGGTAGTTATAGTTATAACTTTGGCAATAATTACACCTAATAAAATTCCCAAAAGGCCTCCGCTAACACTAATAAAAGTTGCTTCAGCCAGAAATTGAAATACTATATCTTTTTTTGTCGCTCCGGTTGCTCTGCGAACACCTATTTCTCTGATGCGTTCCATAACGGAGGCGAGCATAATATTCATGATTCCAATGCCTCCAACTATGAGGGAAATTCCCGCAATAGCTCCCAAAACGATATTGAAAATATCCTTGGTTTTTTGTTCTTGTTTTAATAATAACTCGGGAATTTTAATTTCGTAATCATCAACACCTTTATGTCGGCGGTCGAGAATTTGTTTTATTACTTTTGAGGTTGGTGCAAGTTGATGTGTTTCCTTAACCTGTACAACAATTTTATCTAGTTGAGTTTCTCCGCCACCGGAACCATCCTGTGAAAACATTGAAATACTGTTTCCCATACTAAAGGTTTGTGTATTACCAAATGATGCCTTGGTTATTATGGATCTGTCTTTATAGCGTAGCAGAAGCGTTTTAATGGGAGTAAAAATATTGAGGTTGTAATTACTAATACCCATCTCCTCGGCTTTTTCATTTACAATAACTCCTTCGAGAACTCCTATTACTTTGAGCCATACATTACCACTTTTTACGTATTTTCCAATGGCATCTTCCTTTGCAAAGAGTTTTGCTTCTACTTCGGGTCCGATAATACAAACAGGATCACCTCTTTGAACCTGCCATTCGTTAAAAAATTCTCCTTTTTTTAGTGTTTGATTAAATAATCCAAAAAATTCGGGGGATACGCCTGAAAGTTCTATACTTAACTTTTTACCTTTTCTTACTGCCAAAGTTTTATAAGTGGCTTCACAACTTACTTTTTCAATAGTAGGAATAGCTGCTAAAAAGTTTTCTGCGTCTTTTAAACTTAGTCCGGGTGAGAATTTCTTCTGTAGGGTTTTACCTTCATCCTCATCTGAACTTTCTGTATTGTCGGCATCAGATTTGGGCAGGATAACTATATTGTTTACCCCCACTAGTTTTATTTGTTCAAGTATTTCCTGCCGGGCACCGTTACCAATTGCCATCATGGAAATAACAGCACCTACACCAAAAATTATTCCCAGAGCAGTAAGTATCGATCGGGTTTTGTTAACAAAAACGGCCTCCAGAGAAACACTTAATATTTGTAAATATCTTTCCACGTTTAAATTTGAGTTATAATTATAAGTAAATTTATTTACGTTTTCCTTTACCCATTTTAGAATCGCCTTTTCTTTTACCGTCGAATTTTATCTTAGGCATCTGATCTTTTTCGACCTTAACTGTGTCAGGTTGATTTTTCTCTTCTTCCTCTTTTTTATACTTTTCAACTATTTCCTTATCCAGAAAATCAATATTCCAGTCTTTTGCATCTGATGGAGGCACAAGATATACTTCATCTCCCTCCTTAAGACCTTCTCTTATAATTATTGAAGATTCGTTGCTTAGTCCGGGTATAACCTGATGCTTCTTGCCACGGAAATATACATAGGAAATAGAATCGTTTGAAGACACACATTCAATAGGTACGTAAAGTACCGAATCGATAATATTAGTGATAATTCTGTTTTTTGTTGTCATAGAAGGTCTCAAAATAGAATCGAAACCATCTATATGGACAATTACTTCAAAAACTTTTGCATTCGAATTTCGCATTTGCTCGCCCATATTGGCAACTTCAAAAACATTTCCATTAAAAGTTTTACCCGGGAAAGCATCAATTTCTATTTCCGCATTTTGTCCTTCATTAACTTTGCTTATATCTATCTCATTTACAAAAGTTTGGCTATTCATAGCGGATAGGTCAGGCAGTGTAGCAACAACATTGTCCCAAGCACTTACCTGGGCTCCGATACCTTGTTTTTGACCATCCCATCCTTTTTTATATGTTACCATACCCGGTTTTGGTGCCATGATAACAAACTCACCAAGCAAATCCTTAAACTCATCAAGCCGGTTTTGTGCCTTTGATAGGTTTGCCTGAACTTCTCTCATATCAGCATCGGCTTTTTGAAGCTTCAACTGATAGTTTTCGGTACTCTGATTATATGTACGGAAAGTTTTGTCGTAATCAATCTGCACCTGACGTTGTGTTGCAGGTGGTTCATAAATTGACTGTTCCACAACTATTTTTTTCTCTTCAAGAGTAAACTTCAAATTAATAAGTTCATCTCTTGCATTTCTCAAGGTCATTGTGGTGTCGAGTTGTTTTTGGAGGTATTGGGTTTGCAGTTTTTCCACTTCAAGTTCCTGATCTTTTATTTTATTCTCGAGATCGGAACGGTCGAGAGTTGCAACCCATTGGCCTGAATCAACAACAGTTCCATCGGGAACCATATCTTCAATACGATACTGCCATATTCTGGCATTTCGTAATTTCATTGGGTTTGGCCCCTGAATTTTTTCACTGCTTCGTGCGTCAAGTTCTCCGGTAGTTGTAACATCTATTACAAATTCACCGAATTTAACTTCTGTTTTTATTGACTGACCTTGCTGGCCGGATGGCTTAGTGAAATACCATGTTACGAATATTAAAACTAATATTGAGCCCAGAAGGATTAGGATATTTTTTCGCTTCATTAATGCTTATTTTAATAAAACTGTAAATGTAATTATTGTTATCCAAAGAACAACGGTGGAACTTGCATTTTTATTCTGTTTTATAAAAATTTTACATTTAGAGGATGCTGTTTTATACTTTAAAGCATCTCACTAATAATCAGGTCCAGCGAAACACCTTCTGCTTCAGCTTTATAATTTCTAACAATTCTATGACGAAGAACGGCGGGAGCAATGGCTTTCACATCTTCTATATCAGGAGAATATTTACCATTAAGAACTGCCTGAGCTTTTGCCCCAATTATCAGATACTGAGAAGCACGAGGTCCTGCACCCCAATTCAAATAATCGTTAGCCCAAGGGTGTGCTAAATTTGTATTCGGACGTGTTTTTGAAGAAAGTTTTACAGCATACTCCATTACATTATCAGCAACAGGTATTTTTCTCAGCAATTGCTGGAAATAAACTATTTCATCAGCGTCTAAAATTTTACTTATGTTTGGAATACTACCGGTGGTAGTGCTTTTAATGATGTTCAACTCTTCTTCAAGCGATGGGTAGTCCAAAATCAAATTAAACATAAATCTGTCTAATTGGGCTTCTGGCAAGGGATATGTTCCTTCCTGCTCTATGGGGTTTTGAGTTGCCAACACAAAAAACGGATTGTCAAGTTTGTAATTAATGCCTGCAACGGTAACTGATTTCTCTTGCATAGCCTCTAATAGTGCCGATTGAGTTTTGGGCGGCGTACGGTTTATCTCGTCGGCCAAAATAATATTTGAAAAAACAGGCCCTTTGATAAATTTAAACCTACGGCTCTCATCAAGTATTTCGGTTCCAATAATATCGGATGGCATAAGGTCGGGTGTAAATTGAATCCTGTTATAGCTTAATCCCAATACCTGTCCTATTGTATTTACAAGTAAAGTTTTTGCCAAACCCGGTACTCCAACCAACAAAACATGACCTTGTGAGAAAATTGAAATCAGAGTATTTCTAACGGTTTCCTCTTGTCCTATTATTACTTTTCCAATCTCTTTGGTGAGAAGTTTATATTTTTCAACGAAGGCGTCAACTGCCTCAACGTCAGATTTATAGTTCATATTATAGTATTGTTGTTCTTGTGTTATCTAATATTCCATGAATGTCGGAAATTACATGATTTATATTCATCAATTATCCTTACATAAGTTTCTTTGGCTTTTTCATTTATCCACTTATCAATAACTTCTTCTTTCTTTTTGGCCTCAGTCCAGGTTTGGATTTTGGAATAATCATCCTTTAAATTTGCTTTGTGAGGTTTTGTTTTTTTCTTTAGAAGTACAATTTGATAAGCATCCTCATTATCTTCAGTTTTTAAAGGTACAGGATTCGATAAGTCACCAACTTTCATCTTTTCGATTACAAAAGATATTTGCTGATCAAGTTGCTCGGCTTCAAATGTAGTTCCTCCGGTATACGGATTTACAATTAATCCACCATTATTTTTATTTTTCGCTTCTGAAAATTCTTCAACTGCATCTTCAAAACTTATTGAATCAGACCTGATCAGGTTGGCAATGCTGTCGAGTTCTCTGCTTGCTTTAGCAAGGTCGGCAGGAGAAACTTTTGGGGAAAGTAAAATATGACGAACATTAACATAATCGCCCTTTCTTTCTATTAACTGAACAATATGATAACCGGCTTCGGTTTCCACAATATTTGAGATTTCTCCTTCTTTTAATTTAAAAGCAACTGCCTCAAATTCGGGGTATAGTTGACCTCTTCCGTAAAAACCCAATTCTCCTCCTTTTTTAGCAGATCCGGGATCTTCCGAATATAAAATGGCAAGAGTTGAGAAGTTTTCGCCTTTTAAAATTCTGCTTCTTAATTCTATCAAACGATCTTTAACCCTTAACTTTTCTTCCATGCTAATGGGTGGCGTTTTAACAATTTGGGCAATCTGATATTCGGTAGGTATTTGTGGAATACTATCTTTTGGAATAGAATTAAAATAAGATCTGATTTCGGATGGTGTTACATTTACATTTGC
The DNA here is from genome assembly GCA_041554435.1 of Bacteroidales bacterium. Classification (GTDB taxonomy): domain Bacteria; phylum Bacteroidota; class Bacteroidia; order Bacteroidales; family F082; genus BM524. The sequence continues at coordinate 2,471 of JBFFLX010000066.1, read as the reverse complement.
AACAATTCCGCCCTGAACTTGCTGGGCAATCATCTGTTCCTTTATTATATCATGCAATTCCTTTTTTATTTCCGGAATTGACTTTCCATAATAATCTTCCATTTTCTCCTGGCTGCCGAACTGAGAAATAAACATTTGTAATCTGCGTTCCATTTCGCCTTCAACCTGAACATCATTCACCTCTATACTATCAACTTCTGCCTGAGCAACCATAAGTTTCTGAAATAATTGTTCTTCTAGTATCTGGCATCTTATGTCATCAGAACTACCTCTGATTCCTCCTTGCATTCTATAATTAAGATATTGGTTCTCTATATCCGATTCCAGAATTACGTTTTTGCCAACCACGGCAACAACCTGATCGATAATATATGAATTATCATTTTGTGAAAATGAAGGGCTGCAAATAAAAATTGCTAATCCCAATAAAACTATGAGTTTATTTAAATTGCCCATCATATTATTCTTTATTCTATTCATTATAATAAATTTCAAAATCTTTGTTAGTCGCTGCCTGATCAAAAATCTCCTTCCTTACCTTTTTAGTTAGTAGGATTTTTCTTTTGGCAAGAATGATATCTTTTATCTGTTTCTCAACCAATGAAAACGGACTTATATCATCTTGTATCTTAAAGTCAACAAACTTAAGCATATAAATATTGTTTTCATCCGATATTTTTATGAATCTTTTGTTTTTTAAGAACAAATCCTGATTGTAAGTTTCAATGGGAATTATTCTCTTTAAATCCTCAAAAGTCATCCAATTTGCTGTGTCAATGGAAATATTGAAATCATAAAAATTAGACATAATATCCAGGGAATCAATTGCTAAACTGTCGGGCAGGTTGAAAATCTCTTCTAAAGGATTTATAATATCCAGTTCCTTATTAAGAACGCAATAATATACTTTTACAATATTTTCTTTTAACTCAAAATCAGATAAGTGATTTGAATAAAATGTTTTCAGTTCTGTTTGATTAATACTGGTGTCCAACTCCTGATCGATGAGTTTACTTTCGTATTCATATATTATCAGAGAGTTTTCGTATTCCTCCAGCCTTTTATCAAAATTTTGCTGTTCATCGGTAAGATTAAATTTAGCTTTTTCAACCATCAATTTTGTTTTAACCCAATTATTAACATAATTCCGGATTATAACTATACTATCGTGATGTGATATGTTATCAGGCACGATATTACTTAGATCGGATTCGTAAAGATAATCGTCGTGAACACGAGCCAAAACAATGCCATTATCATCCTTGATTTGCGTTTGACAAGCCATTATCATGACTATGGCAAAAAGGAAAACAGACTGCAATATTTTGGACATAATATTTTATTTTGAAACTGAAAATTTCTGCTGTTTAAGCTCGTTTAATACTTCTTTATTTATGTTGACAGGATATTTTCCTCTTAGTTCTTTTATCCATTCTTTCTCCAGATATGTTTGATAATCTGCAGTAATCATACCTCGGGCTTCATCCAATTCTTTTGGTTGCGGAGGTATTACTTTTTTAATTTTAACGATAACGGCCAGATTTTCAACATCTGACTTTATCATGTTTGACATACCTGGTTTCCATTCTACCTGATCAACAAATTTATTCTGGCCTTTTTCAAAAACGTCTGGTATCATTCTAACTGATTTAATGCTGTCGGCATCAAGTGTTTTTGCTATATCGCCATCGTTTTCATTGTTTGCAATTATTTCAATAACTCTTTGATAATCGGCTGGTTTACGCATGCGGTAAACAGTGGCATCAACTCTTTCTCCCCACATATAATCACCACGGTGTTTTTCAAAGAATTCTTTTTGTCCAGTGGTATCTTTTACTGCTTTATTCCAAACCATTTCATCGGTAAGATTGAAAAGCAATATCCCGTCATGATATTCTTCCATCAGATCGGCAAATTCTGGATAGTCTTTTTCCAGGTTGCTATCGGCATAAGCCAAAAGTTCCTGCTTTGTAAAATCGTTAAATAAGTTGTTAAGGTAAACAGACTTATCCATGTTTTCCTGTTTTTTCTGATTTTCAGCAACATACTGAACAAAGTCGGCTTGAGAATATTTTTTCTTGGAAATTTTAAACAGGAATTTAGATTTGAAGTTCAAACTGTCGGCAATAAATTTACCATCAAGTACAGTACTGTCAATTAAAGCAATTACTTCATCTTTTCTTTTCTCGTTTACTTTGAAACCACTGTTAGTTTTAATTTTCTGAATAACAACTTCTTCACTTTTGTGAGTTCTGTCATCTTTAGAAAGACGCTCTTTAAGTTCTTCTTTTTCTTCATCAAAAGTACCTGGAGTTTCACGGCTAAGCAGATTTACAATATGAAAACCATACATGGTTCTTATTGGTTCAGAAATTTCACCTGGTTTCAAATTTTTTGCAGCGTCCACAAATTCAGGCACAACTTTATTACAGGTAAATTTTGATAACTGACCCTTGTTTTTTGCAGAACCT
>JBFFLX010000065.1:0-18043 GCA_041554435.1 Bacteroidales bacterium | reverse complement strand
TTTTCACCTGGATGGCTTTTGAGAAAGCTGGTCGTAAAGGATGGGAGACACTAATTCCATTTTATAATCTTTGGGTTTTTAATAAAATAATACAAAAACCTGTTTGGTGGTTTTTATTGTTGTTTTTCCCATTTATAAATGTTTTCGTTTATATGTTAATGCTCGTAGAACTTGTTAAAGGTTTCGAAAAGCATAAATTACATGAGCAGTTCCTTGCCGTTGTTCTGCCTTTTCTATATTTCCCTTATTTGGGATTTAAAGAAGACGAAAAGTTTGTTCCGGCTAATGAGAGAAAAAAGTTTGAAAAAGGATTTGTTAGAGAATGGGTTGATGCAATAGTTTTTGCAGTTGTTGCTGCAACAATAATACGTACCTTCCTGCTAGAGGCCTATACTATTCCTACTTCTTCTATGGAGAAATCCTTATTGGTTGGCGATTACTTGTTTGTGAGTAAAATTGCTTATGGTCCGAAACTCCCCAATACCCCAATATCGTTTCCCTTTGTACATCATACAATGCCATTTACTGAGTCGACAAAGTCGTATGTTGAATGGATACATTTTCCATTTTATCGCTTTCCCGGCTTCGGTAATGTTGAGCGTTATGATGCAGTTGTATTTAATTATCCGGAAGGAGATACGGTTTCCACACGATATCAAAGTAACAGAAGTTATTATGTTTTGGAAAAGGAGTATGGCAGAAAAAGATTATGGAGCGATAAAAGGAATTTCGGTGAAATAATATACCGACCTGTTGATAAGCGTGAAAATTATATAAAAAGATGTATAGGTTTGCCGGGCGACTCTTTGAAAATTGTTGATCGTCAGGTGTTTATTAATGGGGAAAAGTCGTTTAATCCCGCTGGAATGCAATTTCAGTATTGGGTGCAAACTGATGGTAGCAGTATAAATCCTCGCATTCTGGATGAATATAATGTTACAGAGTACAGCAGAATGCCTCAACCCGGATTGTTTATGTTTGTTTTAACAGATGAGGCTAAATCGGCTATAGAAAAACTGTCTATAGTAAAATCTGTAGAAGCTTTCAATAAACCGGCTGGTGAGTGGGATGAAGGAATATTTCCACAGGATGAAAGATATCAATGGAACAGAGATAATTATGGACCTATTTATATACCAAAGAAAGGTATTAGTATAGAACTTAATAAAGATGTGCTTCCTCTTTATAAGAGGTTAATCACTGTTTATGAAGGTAATAAACTTGATGTAAAAGATGGTAATATTTATATAAATGGAAAAATAGCAACATCTTTTACACCATCCATGAACTATTACTGGATGATGGGTGATAACAGACATAATTCTGCAGACTCTCGTTTTTGGGGCTTTGTGCCTGAAGATCATATAGTAGGAAAAGCAGAATTTGTATGGCTTTCTTTAGATCCTAATAAATCAATTTTAAACGGAAAAATTCGATGGAATAAAGTCTTTCGGTTGGTTAAATAATAAATTTTGCGAAAAAAAAATTGTAGGTTTGTGAAAATAATGATTAGAAATGCCAAAAAAGTCGAATAAACTTAAAGTTCCGGAGAAAAAAGCAGAAAAGAAAGTTGAGAAGAAAATAGCCTCTAAGAAAAAAACTGCTAATAACGTTAAATCAAAGAATAGAAAAATTTCTTTTGACTTAAAATATAAAAGAGTTTTAGGTTTCTTTTTCTTGCTTTTCTCAGTATATGTGTTCCTGTCAATAACTTCATTTATAGTAAATTGGTTCGATGCAAATCCCTCCGACGAACTGGCAAATACAATATCATCCTATTTCAGTGATCATGCGAAACAGGTAGAAGTATGGACAGGAAAGTTTGGCAGTATAATTTCATCCTATATAGTTTTAAAAGGCTTTGGCTTAGGTGCTTTTTTTATTCCTTTGTTATTACTGGCCATAGGGTTTAAGTTGCTTATAAATAGCGCATTGTTCAAAACATGGACATGGTTTCAACTGATTACAATAAGTTTCTTGTGGATTCCTTTATTATTTAATTTTATTTTTCCGGAACATCCTGAGAACATACTTGGTGGATTATTGGGTAACCAACTTAATATGTGGCTTTCAAACTATATAGGTAAAATTGGTTTGATATTTAGTTTGGTTTTTGTTCCCGCAGTATTTCTTTTGATTGATTATCAATTTAATTTCAGAAGAAAGAAAACAAGCGATAATCCCATATCTTCTGATAAGCCCAGCACTTCTCCTAAGGATGACTTATATAATACGGTTGAATTTTCAGTAGAAGATCCGGAAGATGAAGTAGACTTACCTCAATCAGATGATAAGATACAAGAAAAGCCCTCAAATTCCTTCAAAATTGAACTCGACGCTTCAATAAAAAAAGATAAGGAAGAAAAAGAAGATACCTCTGGCGACATAGAATTTACTGTTGAAAAGCCAAAAGAAGAAAAGGTTACTGATGAAAAAGTAAAGCCGGGAGACCATTTTGGTGTTGATTCAGAATACGATCCCACTTTAGACTTACCTAATTTTAAAATGCCACCCCTCAATCTGCTTGAGGAATATGGTAATGAAAATATTGAAATCGACTCCGAGGAGTTGGAAAGAAATAAAGTAAAAATTGTAAATACTTTAAAAAATTACTCCATTGAGATAACTAAAATCAAGGCTACCATTGGACCAACGGTAACGCTCTACGAAATTGTGCCTGCCCCTGGAGTACGCATCTCGAAAATAAAAAACCTCGAAGATGATATAGCATTAAACCTGGCTGCAATGGGAATTAGGATCATTGCTCCAATTCCGGGAAAAGGAACAGTTGGTATAGAGGTGCCAAATAAAAATCCCAACACCGTTTCCATGCGTTCTATTATTGGTTCCGACAGGTTTAGAAACTCAAAATATGAATTGCCCTTTGGTTTGGGTAAGACCATTGCCAATGAGAGTTTTGTTGCTGACTTAACAAAAATGCCTCACATACTTATGGCAGGTGCTACAGGGCAGGGTAAGTCGGTAGGACTTAATGCTATTATTGCCTCCCTGCTTTTTACAAAACATCCTGCTGAGTTAAAGTTCGTTATGGTTGACCCTAAAAAAGTTGAACTTACGCTCTTTTCAAGAATAGAAAGACATTATCTGGCTAAACTACCTGACTCGGAAGAGGCCATTATTACAGATACGCGCAAGGTAGTCAGGACATTAAACTCCCTTGGCATCGAGATGGATCATCGTTATGAATTGCTTAAGGATGCTCAGGTTAGAAACCTAAAAGAATACAATCGTAAGTTTATTTCCAGAAAATTAAATCCTAATCAAGGACATAAATACTTACCATATATAGTTTTGGTTATTGATGAGTTTGCCGACTTGATAATGACTGCAGGTAAGGAGGTTGAAAATCCAATTACCCGACTTGCCCAGCTGGCACGTGCTGTTGGAATTCATTTGATAATTGCTACCCAACGTCCTTCTGTAAATATTATTACAGGAACTATCAAAGCAAATTTCCCCGCAAGGATTGCTTTTAGAGTTATATCAAAAGTAGATTCCCGTACAATCCTTGATACCGGCGGTGCCGACCAATTAATAGGAAGAGGTGATATGTTACTTTCCACAGGCTCCGATATTATCAGGTTGCAATGTGCTTTTATTGATACTCCGGAAGTTGATAAACTTACTGAATTCATTGGTTCTCAGAGAGCCTATCCTGATGCCTTCTTCCTACCCGAATATGAAGATGAAGAAGTAGATAAGAAAGCGGAATACAATGCCGAAGAAAGAGATGAACTTTTTGAAGATGCTGCATATATTATTGTTCAAAACCAACAGGGCTCAACTTCATTACTCCAAAGAAAACTTAAACTGGGATACAACAGGGCAGGCAGAATTATCGATCAACTGGAAGCAGCCGGTATTGTTGGGCCCTTTGAAGGAAGTAAAGCAAGAGAAGTAAGAGTTTCTAATGAAATGGCTTTGGAACAGTTTTTGAAAGATTTAAATACTACTGATGAATCATAAATAAATGATTAAAAAAAATATGAAAAACTTGATAATATTATTTGCGCTTATGCTTTCTGTAAGTGCTTTTGGACAAAGTAATAAAGAAGCAGAAGAACTTGTAAAAGAGGTTATCAATAAAATCTCATCCTACGATAATTTTAAAGCTAATCTTTCCTATACCATGGTAAATACCGACATGGATATAAATGAAAAAAAGACCGGTAGTATAATAGTAAGTGGCGATAGTTATCGCATCGAAATGGAAGGCCAGATTATTATTTGTGATGGAGTTTCATTATGGACTTATATTGTAGACTCACAAGAAGTTATGCTGAGTAATGTGGCTGATAGCGAAGAAGATATCTCACCAACAAAAATACTTACTACCTACGATGAAAATTACAAATCGAGTTTTGATAATGATAAGAAATATAAAAATTCGGACATTAAAAAGATAGATTTAAAAGCAAGTGAAGATAAGGGATTTCAGCAACTAAGTTTAGTTGTAAACAGTTTGGATAAGAGTTTAGAAAGTTTTTCAATATACGATATGAATGGTAGTGTGTTTACTTACCATATTATCAATTTAAAATCTAATATTGATTTGCCGGATAATACTTTTAAATTTAGAACCAGCGACCATCCTGATGTTGAAGTTATTGATATGAGATAATTTAACTCTTATACCTTCGTTTATTATGCTCGTAAGTGAGCCCTGATAAGCCCAGGTATGCCCATCCTATAATTAGTAATATACCTCCGATAGGTGTAACATATGCCAGAGGACCTAAATCGAATCCGGTAATCTCAGATATTGAAACTAAGTATAAACTACCCGAAAACAGTATAGTGCCGATAAAAAATAAATAATATATCGTGGAAATATAGGCTCTCTTCAGGTATCTGTTCATAAATGTTATTCCTAGCAATGCAATGGTATGAAACATTTGATAATGAACAGCAGTATCCCAAACCTCCAATTTACCTTGCGAAATATTACCATTTAATAAATGACTTCCGAAGGCTCCTAAAATTACCGCTAATCCTCCTGAAATACCAACGGTTATTAATATACGTTTTGTCATCTTTTGTTTGCTTTTATTAATGGCTAATATAGAAAAAATCAAAATATAATTAACTTTGCCAATTAAAATAAACTTATGAAAACTTCAGTAGAGATTAGTTATTATCCTTTAAATGTTGAGTTTATTCCTCATATCAAAGATTTTATCGATCGTTTGAACAATTATGACGAAATTTATGTAAAAACAAATGGAATGAGTACTCAGGTTTTTGGAGAATATAAAAATGTAATGAATATACTAACAACAGAAATAGAAAAGTCATTCCAATTGCCACATTCAGTATTTGCTTTAAAAATTATTAATGCTGATTTAAATATTTATCTTGATGGAGATAAGTAGTTTTTTCGAAACATTTTATTCAAATATACTCGATACATCAGTTCTTGAATTAATAGCTGTGTTTTTTGGCCTGTTGAGCGTGTGGTATGCCAAAAAAGCAAATATTTTAGTCTATCCAACCGGTATTGTTAGTGTTCTTATCTATGTAAATATTTGTTTCGAAAGTCAGTTATATGCCGACATGGGAATAAATGCTTTTTACTTTATTATGAGCGTTTATGGCTGGATAATGTGGTCGAAAAAGAGCATTTCGTCAAAAGAAAGAAAAATAAGCTGGAGTTCCAAAAAGTTTAATTTAGGTAGTCTTGGATTTTTTGTTCTATCATTATTTGTAACATTGGGACTGCTAAAAATATTTAAGGGCGATGATGCTTTATACTGGAATTCGTATGTTCCTTACATCGATACATTGACAACTGCTCTTTCAATTGTTGCCATGCTGCAAATGGCTCTTAAAAAAATAGAAAACTGGTTGCTCTGGATTTTGATAGATGTAATTTCTGTACCACTGTACTTTTATAAAGGCTTGATATTTACAAGTTTGCAGTTTGCTGCTTTCCTGGTGTTGGCAATAATGGGCTATTATGAGTGGAAACGTATTATAGAAAAAGAAAATGCTCTTCAAAAATAGAATATCAATTACTGGCCCTGAATCAAGCGGTAAATCTGTTTTGTCAATTAATCTGGCAAAGCAATATAATACGAATTTTGTGAAAGAAGTGTCCCGTTCATATTTGGAGGGTAAATCAAATTATTCGTATTCCGACATTGTAAATATTGCCAAATTGCAATTGAATAGTGAAGAAAAAAATGCAATCGAAAATGCAGGATTATTATTTTGCGATACTGATATTCTTGTAAATAAAATATGGATAAAATATGTTTATAATAAGATTGATAAGTGGATAGAAGACAATTTCTTACAACATGAATATGGTTTATATTTGCTTTGTTATCCGGATTTGGAATGGCAGTATGATCCATTGAGAGAAAATCCCAATAATAGGGAAGAACTATTTCTATTGTACGAGTCGGAACTGAAGAAAGCTGGATTTAACTATAAAATTGTAAGAGGGCAGGGTAAGAAAAGATTACAAAATGCCGTTAATATTGTCGATGATTATTTAAATCAGAATGAATAAATTAGATAAACTAAATATTTTGTACTTAAGCAGATGGTATCCAAATAGATACGATCCTATGCCCGGTTTGTTTATTCAGCGTCATGCTGAAGCTGCAAATATGTACAATAATATTGCGGTTGTTTATGTTCATGCAGTGGATGATAATCCTGATAAAAAGTTTGAAATCACTAAAGAAATAATAAATGATGTTCTTACTGTTAAAGTATATTATAAAAGTGTAAAAACCCAAATACCTCTCTTAAAACAAATATGTAAAATAATACGTTTTTACAGGGCTAACTTCATTGGTATAAAATCTCTTAAACCTGAGTTTGAAAAATTTGATTTAGTTCATATACATATACTAACACGTTTAGGTGTGATTGCACTTTTTTATAAATGGTTTAAGAACACGAATTACATAATAAGTGAGCACTGGTCGAGATACTTAGCTGCTACCGAGAATTTTAATGGTATATTAAGAAAAATGCTAAGCCGGATAGTAATAAAAAATGCTTCTGCTGTTACAACGGTTACCAAAAATCTGGCAAAAGCCATGAAAAATCATAATCTGGATAACAATAACTATATTGTTTTAGCAAATGTATTAAGCCCCGATTTCTTAAATTATCAGGAAATAAGTAGTGATAAAAAGCAAAAAAGGAATATCCTTCATGTAAGTTGCTTCGAAGATAAATCGAAAAATGTAAGTGGTATTTTAAGAGTAATTAAAAGAATAACAGGCGAAAGAAATGATGTTCATTTTACTCTTGTGGGTGATGGAATGGACTTTTTGCAAATGAAAGAATATGCTGGCAATCTTGAAATTAATCCCAACAACATTACTTTTACAGGCCTGCTCGAAGGAAAGGAATTGGTTAAAGAAATGGGTAATTCATCCGCTCTGCTAATATTTAGTAATTATGAGAACTTTCCCGTTGTAATTAACGAATCGATGAGTTTGGGAATTCCTGTTATTTCTACAAATGTGGGTGGAATTTCTGAATATCTCAATACCTCAAACGGTATATTAATTAATGCAGGAGATGAGGATGAGTTAAAGAAGGAACTGAATTTATTTCTGGATGGAAAATATGTTTTTGATAGCGAAAAAATAAAACAAAAAGCAATACATGATTTTAGTATGAAAAATGTTGGCAGTCAACTAAACAAGATATATTTTGATGCCGTACAATAGTTTATTCGTGCAAGGCAAGCATAGGCAAATCCAGCATAAAAAAATCTTTTTTGTGGATCTCATTATTGAATAAATAATGAAAAATATTCGACTTATAGGAAATAAAAGATATAGTATCAATTTCGTACTGGTCGCAAAAAGTATTTAAACTAATGCTTTTATTTTTACTGTCAATAATATTAAAATGTATTTTCCCAGCTGACCTTTCTGTTTTGAAAGCTTGTTTAAGGTTTTCCATCTTCTCTTGTGCAGTAATGAAGTCGCCTTCAATATTGAAATGTGTTACATAAATTGTAATATCCAAATAATGAAAAAGGGTAAAAATCAATACAATTTTAGCGTAATCAAGTTCACGAAAGTTAGTGGCATATAAAATATTTTTAGGTATGGTAATTTTACTGTTCTCAGGTACAGCAATTACCGGAAATTTTACTTTTTTCATGATTTTTTTAGCCATACTTCCCTGAAGAAGACTTTTGTTACCATGTCCCTGAGTTCCCATCACAACAAATGTTGGATTAAACGACTCGCATATGTTCATAATCTCCCATTCAGCATCTCCCGTTAAAATACTGCTACTGATGTTAACCTTCGAAAATTTGCTGTTTTTTAACAGATTATATAAAAAGTCCAACAACTTAGTCATATTTTCGTTGGCAGTTTGTCGCATTATATCAAGATATTCACTGTTTAAAAATGCATCAGAATCAATTCCTGCAGGAAAACTGCTGTCGGGAATCATAACGCCATCTGGTAAAATATGAAAAATGTGTAATTCTGTGTTTTCTGTATTTATAAGATTTACAGCGTATTTACACGCATTTTTCGTGTTCTCTGAGAAATCTACGGGGATTAATATTTTTAACATTTCTAATGGATTTTAATCATTATTTATACTAAAAATAAAAATAAACAATAAATCTGTTCTTTTTGAAATAATATCTCATTTATTTTAAATTTGCAAGGTATGTGGTATTGTTGTAATTGTAAGTCAGCCCGATGAATATTCACTTTATTTCCATAGGAGGTAGTGCTATGCATAATCTTGCACTTGCTTTAAAGAATTCGGGGCATAGAATTACAGGCTCTGACGATGAAATTTTTGAGCCATCTCGTGGAAGATTGGAAAATGCGGGTCTGTTGCCCGCAGAGTTTGGCTGGTTTCCTGAAAATATTACTCAAGATTTGGATATAGTAATATTAGGTATGCATGCAAAACCTGATAATCCTGAACTTCTGAAAGCCCAAACACTGGGTTTAAATATTGTTTCTTACCCGGAATTCATTTTCCAGCAATCGCAAAACAAAAAAAGAATAGTTATTGGCGGGAGTCATGGTAAAACTACAATCACCGCCATGGTGATGCATGTTTTATCGGATATGAATGTTGATTTCGATTATATGGTCGGCTCAAAAATCAAAGGCTTTGATGTAATGGTTCGACTAAGTGATGCTCCAATTATTGTTCTAGAAGGTGATGAATATTTGAGCAGCCCAATTGACAGGAGACCTAAATTCCATTGGTATAAACCTCATATTGCTGTACTTACAGGGATTGCCTGGGATCATATTAATGTTTTCCCAACATTTGATAATTATGTGGAACAGTTTTCAATATTTGTGGATTTAATTGAACCCAATGGAAAACTGTTTTATTATGATGGTGATGAGAACTTGAAAAATTTGGTTGAAAGAAGTAAAAATCAAATTGAAAAAATTCCATATAATACCCTGCCAAATAAAACAGAAAATGGTATTACTTATGTTTTGCATAAAGAAGAAAAATATCCACTACAGGTTTTTGGAGACCACAATTTGACAAATCTAAACGCAGCCAGAAATATCTGCAATGAAATAGGTATTACCGATGAAAAGTTTTTTAATTCCATAGAAAACTTCGATGGCGCTTCCAATCGTCTGGAGTTGATAGCAAAGTTGAACGGAAGTTTTGTTTTTAAAGATTTTGCACATGCCCCCTCTAAAGTACTAGCTACTGTTGAAGCTGTTAGAAAACAATTTATTTCCAAGAAAGTAATAGTGTGTTTTGAATTACATACTTATAGTAGTTTAAATTCGAAGTTTATAACACAATATAAAGGCTGCCTGGCAAAAGCTGATGATGCAGCAGTTTATTTTAATCCTCATGCCTTAAAAATTAAGAGATTGCCACAATTAACAGAAAATGAGGTTAATAAAGCGTTTGACAGTAATAATGTTGTTGTTTTTAGCGACTCATTAAAATTACAGGAATGGGTGTTAAATAAAAAGGCAGATGAAACTGTTTTCCTATTTATGAGTTCAGGTAACTTTGATGGGATTAATTTAAATAAATTCTCTAAAAAATTAGTTTGAAGAAAAGAATCTACATATTATTAATTTTTATTCTCGGGACTTGTGGTTTAGTTATAAGCCAGAGCGATACAGTTGTAGGCGATGCCGAACATTCTTTTATTATTGGAAATGTAGGCTTTGCTGTTGATAGTATAGAAACGGTTGTTGGAGACTTGCCAAAAGGGGAGGTGTTCGACTTTAATATCGACATTAAAAATTTTGGTGAACGAACTATTAATTTCAGAAGTGGTAAGTCGAGCAGTTTTGTAGATTTAGCCTATACACCGGAAAAATTACAGCCCGGACAAAGTGGAGTGATGAACGTTAAGTTTAATGTTTTACGTGAATTGCCTCCAGGCGAAATGAGTGTAGAGTTAGTAGTGGAATCGGATGATAAGATAAGTCCATTTAAATTCCTTTATTTAATTGCAAATATTTCTGAAGACCCCAGCCTTTATGAAAAGAAGACGGTTATTGATACTGTTCCAAGATTAATTTTCGATCACTATAATTACGATTTTGGGCATTTAAAGAAAGGTAAAACTGTTTATCATGCCTTTATGTTTTCCAATATGGGAAGCAAAGATTTGGTAATCGAATCAATAGAAACATCTCCGGGTTGCAAGGTTGTTGGAGTGCCTAACGAATATATAGCTTCAGAAGAAAATGGCAGTATAGTCGTTCGTCTGACTTTTTTCGGTAATTATGGCGTACAACATCACTCGGTAACTGTAAAAACCAACGATCCTGTTAATCCTGAAATTATTTTAGGAATTCATGGCTCTGTATATCAAAAATCTCCAACAAAAAGAGACCCCGGTTTCTGCATTGAAGAGTAACCGGGGTTAAGAATATATTTTAATAGATTCTGACTATCCGTTCATGGAAATCAGAAATTCCTCATTAGTATCAGTAAATCTCATTTTATCTTTCAAGAAATTCATTGCTTCTAGAGGGTTCATATCTGCAAGGTGGTTCCTGAGAACCCAAATGCGTTGCAGTAAATCTTTATCCACAAGTAAATCTTCACGACGTGTACTTGATCCAACAATATCGATGGCAGGATAAATTCTCTTATTCGAAAGTTTGCGATCCAGTTGTAATTCCATATTACCTGTTCCTTTAAACTCTTCAAAAATAACTTCATCCATTTTCGAACCTGTGTCGACAAGTGCTGTGGCTAAAATAGTTAATGAACCACCATTTTCAATTTGTCGTGCAGCTCCAAAGAAACGTTTTGGCTTTTGTAAAGCATTTGCTTCAACACCACCTGAAAGTACCTTTCCCGATGCAGGAGACATAGTATTATATGCCCTTGCCAGCCTGGTAATTGAGTCAAGAAGTATTACAACATCATGACCTGATTCAGTAAGTCTTTTTGCCTTCTCTAGTATAAGATTTGCAATTTTAACGTGCTTTTCTGCCGGCTCATCAAAAGTAGAAGCAATAACTTCAGCATTTACACTTCTTCTCATATCAGTAACCTCCTCAGGACGCTCATCGATAAGTAATACAATCAAATAAACTTCAGGGTGATTTGCTGCAATTGCATTTGCTACTTCTTTTAAAAGAACAGTTTTTCCTGTTTTTGGTTGAGAAACGATAAGTCCTCTTTGACCTTTTCCAATAGGAGCAAACATATCCATAACTCTGGTGGAAATAGTTTCCTGCTTATGACCTGTTAATTTAAATTTCTCCTCAGGAAATAAAGGGGTTAAAAAGTCGAATGGAATACGGTCACGAATTTCATCAGGTGACTTACCATTAATCTTTTCAATTTTTATCAAAGGGAAATATTTTTCACCTTCTTTTGGTGGTCTTATTCCTCCAAATACAGTATCTCCTGTTTTTAAACCGAATAGTTTGATCTGTGATTGTGATACATAAATATCATCTGGTGAATTAAGATAATTATAATCGCTTGACCTTAAGAAACCATATCCATCAGGCATCATTTCTAATACACCCTCAGCAAAAACTGTTTTGTCCCATACAAATTTTGGTACAGGAGTAGAAATTTCCTTGTTCTCTCTTTGAGGAGGACGCTGTTGGTTTTTATCAATATTAGAATGGTGCTCAGGTCGGCTAGCAGGTTTATGCTGTTTTTCAGCAACAGGAGTATTAGTTACCTTCTCAACCTTTTGCGGCTCAGAAGTAATCCTTCTTCTTCTCTGCTTATCTTTATTGCTTTGCTCTTCTTTTTTGTTGTCAACTCTATGTGAGTTGTCCTTGTTTACTTCTTTTACTTCTTCCTTTTTAACTTCAGGAGTATCTCTTTTTTCCTGCTTATTTTCAACTATCGGTTGTTTTTTTTCATCAACTTTAGTTTCAGTTGGCTTTTTCTCTGCCACCTTTTCTTCAGTTTTCTTTGGAGTTGTTTTTTTAGGTCGCCCTCTTCTCTTTGCAGCAGTCTCTGCTTTGTCGGTATCAGGCTTTAAATCTTCAGTTTTTTCTTTGGTCGATGCTTTTTCTGACGGTTTAGGTTTGTTAGCCGGTGATTTTCGACTTTTACTCTTTTCTAATAGACGTTTTCTTTCCTCATCAAGGATTTCCTTAGATGGGTTTAGTGCTTGGTAATCAAGAATTTTATAGATTAAGTCCTGTTTTACAAGCTTTTCTGTCTTTGGAATATTTAATTCCTTTGCTATCTGTCTTAAATCAGCAACGAGTTTGCCGTTAAGCTCAATTATGTCGTACATAAAAAATGGTTTTGTGAAATAATCCGTATTTACTAATTCGGATTTTTAAAAAATTTGTTATGAGTAAATTTCTTCTATTATATGGACTATTAAGGTAATATGTCCTTATTATGATTTGCAAATATACAAATATTTCAATTATTATTTACTTTTTAAGTTTTTTTTGTTTTTATTATAATGTTTTTTTCAAATCACATATATATTGTAATATGAGAAGGACTAACTACTTAAAGAAATACCCCAATTATTTATGCTAAAAATTTATCATTTATTTTAAGAGTGTTTGTTATCTGTGGAATAAAAATATATTAAGCTAATAAAAATCTTAGGCTCCTGAAAGGTATTTATTATTTTTGCAGTCTGATAAATAAAAATCTTATAAAAATGTTACAACGAATTCAAAGTGTTTTTTTATTGCTGGCTTCAATAAGCCTTATTTTAACTTTTTTCTTTCCTATGGCTGAGTTTATTGGAATGAAGGACTCTCTGGTGTTATATGTTTATAAGGTACAGAGTTTGGTGCCCAGTTCTACAAATATTTATGATATATGGTTTATAATACCTCTGTTAGCTATTGTTTCACTGGTAATTGTATTCTCGATTATTACAATATTCATGTATAAAAACAGAATTGGTCAATTGAAAGTAATTCGTTTTATGATGTTTTTGGTTGCTGCTATGATTGGCATAGTATTTTTATATTATTATGATATACTTGCTACTGCCAGTGGTGCTGAACCTGATTTTATTCAGGTTGGAGCCTTTGCTCCCTTAATTAGTTTGGTGTTTCTTTATTTAGCTTATCGCGGAGTTGTTAAAGATGAAAAACTGATTCGATCTGCCGACAGATTGAGGTAGTATCTATTTAGATATTTTTCTGTCAGTTTCAAAAACGCTTAAATCACTTATCATATCTTTATTCACTGTAAATTTTACGAGAGTAATTTTATTGTGAAATCCTGATATTCCCGCAGCACCCGGATTTATATGTAGAAGATTATTTCGTGAATCATTAATTACCTTTAGTATATGCGAATGGCCACTTATGAATAATTTCGGCCTTATCTCTTTTATCTTCTGGCTAATACCTTTTGCATACCTTCCTGGATAACCACCAATATGAGTTATCATAACTTTTACATTTTCACACATAAATACACCGGTTTCAGGTAGCAGTCTGAGGTGCCCGCCATCAATATTGCCAAATACTGCTTTTGTAGGTTTAAAGGCTTTTAATTTGTCGTAAGTTTCTATATTACCTATATCTCCAGCATGCCAAATTTCATCACAATCTTCAAAGAAGGAAAAGATTTTAGGATGTAAATATCCATGAGTATCGCTTAATAAACCAATTCGAGTCATTATTAAAATGCATATCCTATCCCAACCATAAGCATTTGCTTAAATTGAGTACGTGGTCCTAAAGCTTGGTCGTTTGCGTCTTTAATAATAATATCGTCATCGTAAACTAGTTCTGTCGATATATTTACATTCAGCCAACTATTAACTTTTAACTCGATAAGAGTTTGCCAGTTAACATCAATATTTTGGGGATTGTCGAGGTAGTCGGAAAAGAGTTCCAGCTTTGTAGAAAGGTTAATATTTTTCGCAACTTCATAATTAAGAGTCATCAAAAGTTTAGAACCAAAGGCTCCTTTATATTGTTTGGCATCCTCAACACTTCCATTTATGGTATCTGCTGCTTTCAAACCAAATGCTCCCTGGTTTGCTAGTTTTTGATCCATTACTACAACAAACCTTGGAGTAACAGGAGAGAAGTTAATATTGAAGTGTTTATTTGGAGAGTAACTAATTCCAGGACCAAGGTCAATATATGCAGGAGCTAGAAAGCCCGAGATATTGTTTGTTGAATCTTTAGTATAGTCGTATCCGTTGGAAAACTGTGATTTAAATGTTAAAACAGCAGAAAACGACCAGTGTTTTTTAAAAGTATATTCATAATTCGATATAAACTCGATTTTATCTTCTGTTTTCATGGGGTCGCTTTTGCCTATTAAACTATAGCCATATGCCAAATCAATCCAGTTTTTCCATGAATGTTTTGCCTTTTGATAATTTGCTTCCATAGTATACTTTGCAACGCCGGTTATAGAACTTTCACCTCCTGCTGACCAGTTTGAAAAATAACTTTGTGAGAAGTTTAAACTTGCCTTGCCCTTATAGGTCCAGTTTTTTAGTGTATCGTTTTGTGAAAATAAACTTATGCTTGCCAGAAGGAAAAGTAATACTAAGGTCTTCTTCATAGTAAAAAAATTTGTAAATACTCAAATAGTAATGTTATAATTTAATTCGATTTCCAATTTTTAAGAATAGAAATTCTTTTTTAAAAAATGCAAATATATATTTTTATTGAATTATTAGAAACCTGAATTTGTTTGACTAGGAATATAGTTACCATTTCCGTCAACACCAACACGGAACTCGATGAATAATTGTTTTCTGCTCCTCACTGCTAAATTATTTTTTATTGCCGCCTTCCATCTTAATTCACTTACTAATCTTAGAGCTTCCTCGGTACATCCACCCCCTACATTTTCCTCCACAGTTATGTTAGAAGGAAGTCCATTGGTTTCAACAATAAAATTTATTATAACTTTCCCCTCTATGCCTAATTCTAATGCTTGTTTAGGATATTGCATTTCCTGGTAAATATATTTATTCAGGTTTATTTCTTCATTGTTTAATATTGGTATTGCTATAGTATCCAGTTGCTTAGCGCTATATATTATAAAAGTAGTATCCCTTAATATATCCGATGCCAAGGTTCTGTATCCTCGCCTTTTAACAAGTTTTTCGTACTTTTTAATTTTAAATGATAACTCAAATACACCGCTTCCTTGCTTTGGAATTCCATAATCCAGAGCAGGATTCCACTCAATTAAGCTAAATATTCGCATGGCTTCATGGTCAATTTCTTTTGACACATGTTTAATAATTTCTTTCGATTTTATTTTACCTTGTGCATCGGTTGTAAAGCCTATTTTTACTTCTCCCTCGGTCCCTGCTTTTATACTCACTTCAGGGTAAGTAAGATGTTGTTCAATGAATTGTTTGTACATCTTTTTGTTCATCTTCGGGTTGGGAGCGGAACTTATTTGAGCAAAACTACTTCCCGTAAGGAAAACAATAACTAATGCATTTAAAATCAATCTGGTTTTCATATACAAATATTGAGTTTTAAAATTACAAAAAATTATATTTTAAATCAATGTAAACTAATTATTGTATTCTTGAACACTTAAATTTTTATTTCCGGTATTATTCTTAATTTTACTAAAAAAATAATGGAGTTTATATATTTAATATTAGGTTTTATTGTTGCAGGCATTTCCACTTATTTGGTTATGCGGAATGTTCAGAAAGCCAGAGTTATAGAAGCCTCTCAGGCGAAGGATAGTGAGATAAGTTCCATAAGAGAGGAGTTCAATAATCTGGATAAAGAATTTTCAGTAACCAAAGCAACACTCTCCCAAAAGGATAAAATATTAACAGATGTAGAAAATAAACTTAATAGCGAAATTAATTTGAGGCAGCAGGCAGATATGAATCTGGCTAAATTAGGCTCGGAAAAAGAAAATCTTAAAAATGAACTGCAAAAGCAGGAATTGCTGATTAAAGAACTAAACTCAAAATATGATAGTATTTCCTTGGAGAAGCAAAATGCTGAAAGGAACATAATTATTTTGAGAGAAGAGAATAAATCCCTGATAGAGAAACTGGAGAATGAGCGTAAACAACTGAATGAAATTCAGGAAAAATTTAAGGCTGAATTTGAAAATCTGGCAAATAAAATTCTCCAGTCTAATACTAAGGAGTTTAATGCTGCCTCAATAAAAAACCTTGGGGATGTTTTAAACCCACTGAAAGATAAGTTGTTGAGTTTCGAGAAGAAGGTTGAAGATACCTATGAAAAGGGTATTAAAGATCAAACAAATTTAAAAGTTGAATTAAGGAGATTGCATGAACTAAGCATGCGTTTGGATCAGGATGCTCAAAATTTAACAAATGCCTTGAAGTCGGATACTAAGAAGCAGGGTAATTGGGGTGAGATAATTTTGGAAAGGGTTTTGGAACGTTCAGGTTTATCTCGTGATCAGGAATATTTTGTTCAGCAAACAGCTCATGATGAAAGCGGCCATTTGTTCCGGCCTGATGTAGTTGTAAAACTTCCTGATAATAAGCATCTTATTATTGATTCAAAGGTGTCGTTAACTGCCTATACACAATATGTTTCTGAAGATGAAGGTTTGAAAAAGGATGCTGCTTTAAAACTACATCTGGCTTCTATTAAAAAGCATATAAAGGAGTTAAGTTCAAAAAGTTATGATAGTTTATCAGAATTTAATTCACCCGATTTTGTTCTGATGTTTATGCCCATAGAACCGGCATTTGCAATTGCTGTTCAGTCTGATCCTGAAATATTTAATTATGCATGGAAAGAAAGAGTTGTAATTGTTAGCCCAACCACACTGCTGGCAACGCTAAGGACTGTGGCTTCCATCTGGAAATATGAAAAACAAAATCAAAATGCACTGGAAATTGCTGAAAGGGGAGGCCGGCTATATGATAAGTTTGTAAACTTTATTAAGGATATGGAGTTGATAGGCTTAAACATACAGAGGGCTAACAAATCCTATGAAGATGCGCATAAGAAATTAAGTTCCGGCAGTGGTAATATTTTACGGCAAGTGGAGCAGTTGAAAAAGATGGGGGTGAGCACAAAATCAAGTCTTCCCGATAAATATACTTTAGAAAATGAATAAAACAGAAAAGGATAAACAGGAAATGATATACGGAATCAGGCCTTTAATAGAGGCTGTTGATGCCGGAAAAGAAATAGAAAAAGTTCTGATACAAAAGGGACTTAGGAGCGATGGTTTTAAAGAACTGATGAGTACGTTGAAAGAACTTTCTGTTCCTGTACAATTTGTTCCCAGAGAGAAGTTAAACCGTCTCAGCAAAAAAAACCACCAGGGTATTATTGCATTTGTGTCGCCGGTAACATTTTTTAGAATAGAAGATGTTTTACCAATGGTTTTTGAAAAAGGAGAAGATCCTTTCTTTTTAATATTAGACAGACTAACTGATGTGAGGAATTTCGGCGCCATTTTAAGAACTGCTGAAGCATCTGGTGTTCATGCTGTAATTATTCCCACAAGAAATACCGCACAATTAAATTCGGGTACTGTGAAATCTTCTGCAGGTGCTATCTATAAAATACCAATATGCCGAAGTGAGAACCTCAAAGTTAGTATAAACTATTTGAAGGGTAGTGGA